>CAZTGY010000070.1:0-10275 GCA_964613445.1 uncultured Chromatiaceae bacterium
ATCACCTAATATTCTTATGCTAACAAGAACTTGGCTTGGTAGCAGGCGCCGCCGTTCTTGGTAGCGGCTGCGTGTACGGGATCGGCAACTGGTTCAACCTGATCGACTTCGGCATCAGTGCCGTGGCCGGTTTCCTCGGTTTGAATCTGGCGAACACGCTCGGCCTCGGTGGCTTGCTGGGACTTCAGGTTGGACCGGACCATGCGAGTCATTCGGCAGGTGATGAGGCGCCAGTATAGAACACCGCCCGCCAGTGCCGGACCACGGTGGCCACCAGCGCCGCGGCCTCGGGGCGGGGCACGAGGCCCGGCGCTCCGGCGAGGTTCAGGTGGTGCATTCGCTGGCGGTAGGTCCGGTAGGCCTCCGCGAGCTCCTCCGCGTCGGCGGGCGCGAGGATGCCGTGGGTGCCGAGGGCCTCCAGCTGCCGGATGTTGTCGGACCACCGGACCAGGTCCGGGTAGCGCCAGGCCTCGCGCAGCACCAGGTACTGCACGAGGAACTCGATGTCGGTGATGCCGCCGGGATCCTGCTTCACGTCCAGCAGCCCGGGCGTGCCCTTCGACAGCTCGTCGCGCATCCGCTGGCGCATTTCCGCCACTTCCTTCGCGAGGTTGTCGCGGCGCACGTAGGTCGTGAGCGCCTTGACGCGGAGCTGCTCGAACGCGGCCTTCACCCCGGCGTCGCCGGCCACGGCCCGGCTGCGCAGCAGGGCCTGGTGCTCCCAGGTCCAGGCGTCCTGGCGCTGGTAGAGGTCGAAGGCGGCCAGGCTGGACACCAGGAGGCCGGACTGGCCGCTCGGACGCAGGCGGATGTCGACCTCGTACAGCTTGCCCGAGGTGGTGTGCATCGTGAGGATGCTGATCACCCGCCGGGTAAGCCGGGAGAAGAACACGGCATTGTCCAGCGGCTGCGCGCCGTCAGTTTGCTCCTGCTCGCCCTCCGAGTCGTTCAGGAAGACGAGATCCAGGTCGGAGCCGTAGCCCAGTTCCAGTCCGCCGAGCTTGCCGTAGGCGACGATGGCAAAGCGCGCCGGCCGCGCCACGCCACCGGCCACGCAGCGCGGCTCGCCGTGGCGGCCGACCAGCTCCTGCCAGGCCAGGGTCAACGCGGCCTCCAGCACGAGCTCGGCGATGTCGGTAAGCCGATCGCTGACCTTCATCAGCGGCAGCACTCCCGTCAGGTCCACCACGGCGACCCGGAAGATGGCTGCCTGCTGGAAGTTGCGGAGCGCATCGAGGCGCGCCTCGGCATCGTCCGCGGCGACGCGGGCCAGCCGCACGTCGAGATCGGCGGCCAGCTCGCTCCGGGACGGCGCCTGCTCGAACACCCGGGGGTCCAGAAGCTCGTCCAGCAGCAGCGGATGGGTGGCCACCAGCTGCGCCAGGAACTCGCTGGCCGCGCAGATGCCCACCAGGCGCTGGAGTGCCGCCGGGTTCTCGTTGAGCAGGGCGAAGTAGGCGGACCGGCGGCCAATGGCCTCCAGCACCAGCACCATGCCGTCGAGGGCCCGGATGGCCTCCGCCTGCCGGCAGGCGGCGAGCAGCACGGCGGGCACGAGGGCGTCCAGCCGCTGGCGGCCGGGCTCGTCGAGGCGTTGCGGAAGCCCGCCCTCACGCAGGCGCCGGACCCGCTCGAGCACGCCGTCGGCATCGCGACACCCGGCCGCGGCAAGCCGTTGGCGCTGCACGTCGGGGGCGGCCTCCTCCAGCCACACCCGGGCGAGGCCGGCGGTGCCCGACTCAGCGGCGGGCGCGGCCACGTCGTCGCCATTGGCGTTGACGCCCCGGAAAACGATGTCACGGAAGTGCCGGGCGACCGTGTCCCGCTGCACCTGGAGCTCGCCGAGGAACGCGCCCCAGTCCGGGCATCCCATCGCCGCGGCCAGCCGCGCCTGGTCGGCGGCATCGGCAGGCAGGTCGTGGGTCTGCCGGTCGTGCAGCGCCTGGATGCGGTTCTCGGCGAGCCGCAGGTAGCGATAGGCCGTGGTGAGCTCGGCGGCGTCCCGGTCCGGCAGGCAGCCCGCCCGCACCAGGGAGGGCAAGGCCTTCAGGATCTCCCGCTCGCGGAGCGGCGCCACGGTGCCGCCCCTGACGAGCTGCAGGGCCTGGACGATGAACTCGATCTCCCGGATGCCACCCGGGCCGAGCTTCAGGTTGCCCTTGAACTCCTTCCGGGCGACCTCGGCCTCGATGAGCGCCTTCATGTCGCGGAGCGAGCTGAAGACGCCGTAGTCCAGGTAGCGGCGGTAGACGAAGGGCCGGAGCACGTCCCGGTACAGGTATTCAGCGTCGGCCCAGTCGTTGACGACCCGGGCCTTGATCCAGGCGTAGCGCTCCCAGTCCCGGCCGTTCTGCACCAGGTAGTTCTCCAGGGCGGAGATGCTGACGGCCAGCGGCCCCGCGCTGCCGAAGGGCCGCAGGCGGACATCCACCCGGTACACGAAGCCGTCAGCCGTGTTCCGGCTGAGCAGGTCGATGACCCGCTGGGCGAGGAGCCGGAAGTACTCCTCGTTGCTGAGCGCCCGGGCGCCGTCGGTCGCCCCGGCCGCGGAGAACAGGAAGACCAGGTCCACGTCGGACGAGAAGTTGAGCTCGTGGCCGCCCAGCTTGCCCATCGCGACGACGCCGGGCCCGCAGGGGGCGCCATCCTCGGCCCGCGGCGACCCGTGGCGGGCACGCAGCAGGCCATCGGCGTAGCCCAGCGCAGCGTTGATGGCGGCGTCGGCCAGGTCCGACAGGTCGCGCAGGGACCCGGTGACGTCCGCCCCCTCGTTCAGGTCCCGCCAGACGATCCGCACCAGCTCCCGGTGCCGGAACAGGCGGAGCCGCCGGAGGAAATCGTCGTCGCCGGAGACGCCGTCCAGGTGGGCCGCCAGCAGGGCCGGCAGCTCGCCAGCGCCGCTGGTGCGGGCGAGCCGGCCGCCAGCCTGCAGCTCCCCGATCAGTTCCGGATAACGGGTGACGATGTCAGCGGCAAAGGGACTGAGCTCCTGCAGGCGTCCATGCGCTGCAAGGGCGGCGGGTAGGTCATCCATGGCGCAATTATGCGCCGTCGGGATCCTCCCCCGCCGCCTCGACCACCTCGCCCGAGCCCTGGATACGGGACGAGAGGTGGCGGGGCCTGGTGAGGAGCTGCAGGTCGCCGGAGCCGACAATGCGGACGTCCACGTCGCCGGTGGGTGACACCTCGGCGTCGCCGCTGCCGAGGATGCTGGCCTCGAGGTCGACGGTTCGCAGCTCGCCGAGGTCGGCGTCCCCGGAGCCGAGCAGCCGGAGCTGGAGCGACCGGACCGAGCCGTTGGCCCGCACCTCGCCGCTGCCGCGAATGTCGATCGAGAGGGAATCCTGCTGCAGGTCCTCGAGGAATACCTCGCCGCTGCCATTGAGGCCGACCCGCCGGAGTGCCGGCCCCGTGAGGTGAACCTCGAGCGACGAGTCGCGGCCGCTGCCGCCCGGCGCATCCACGTAGAGGCGGCCGCCATCGATGCGCAGCCGGTCCACGGTGGACTGCCGGCCGGTCACGGTGGCGCGCCAGGCCGGGCCCCGCTGGAAATGCACGGTGCCCGGGGTGGCGATCTCGAGGCCATCGCTCCCGCTCCAGGGAAGGTCACGGGTGACGACGTCACCGGACTCGAACCAGGAGCTTTCCGGCGGGAACGCGAGGGCGAAGTCATGCCCAGGGTTCAGCAGGCTGGCGACCGAGAGACAGGCGATCGAGACGGTGATGCCGGTGACGGCGACGACGACAAGTGGCCTGGTCATTGCTTCGTTCCTCCGGGGATCAGGCAGGGCCATCAGGCGCCCTGGTTGGCCGGCGTGATGAGCCGGTAGTGGAGTCGCGCGTACCGGCCGAGCAGCTTCAGGACCCCGCCCAGGACCAGCAGCAACACGGCGCCCCAGCCGATGCCACCGCTGACGAGGCCCAGGCCCGCGAGCACCCGGCTTACGGGTTCGGTCCAGGCGGAGACGGTCCCGAAGTCGCCGATGGCAAACACCAGCGCCAGTCCTGCCACCGTGATGGCCACCAGGGCCACGCTGGCGGCGAAGACGAACACGAGCAGGAAGAACAATGCCGGCAGCAGCACGAGGAGATCGAGCGCCGCCAGCCCGAAGAGCGCGACGACGGCCCGCGCGAAGGTGCCGGGCGTCCGCCGGCTCTCCCACTGGCGCAGGCCGGCCTCGGCCCGCAGTTCCCGCGCCAGGCGCGCCGGCTCCCCGAGGGCCCGGGCCACGTCCGCCTCGGCCCGGCCGGCCGCCACGCCTTCGGCAAGGTGGGCACGGTAGTCGGCGACGATGTCGTCGATGTCTCCGGGGCTCATGCCCTTCAGGGATTCGCGGAGCGTGGCAATGAACTCTTCACCGGTCATCGGCTTTCTCCGAGGATGTTCCGTACGGCGCTGACAAACACTTCCCACTCGGCGCGCTGGGAGGCATACGTGGCCCGGCCCGCCGGGGTGAGCCTGTAGTACTTGCGAGGGGGGCCGGATGCCGACTCGACGAGGTAGGTCTTGACGAGCCCATCGGCCTGCATGCGCCGCATCAGCGGATAGATGGTGCCTTCACCCATGCCGATCTCCTCGGCCAGGTGGCTGGCAATGTCGTAGGCGTAGCTGTCCTGGCGGGCCAGTATCGCCAGCACGCACAGGTCCAGGACGCCCTTCTTGAGCTGGATGTGAACGGATTCGCCCACGGCCGCACTCTCGCTACGGGACCTGCAATGTAATGCAAGCTACCTGTTAATACAAGATACCTGCCGCACATTGCCGGCGGGAGCCGGCACACCGGGGAATTCAGCGATACCAGCGCCCGGCGTAGGCCCGGATGGGGACCTGGGTCTGGGCCAGGGCATCGCGGGCGAACTCCGGGTCGGTCGGCACGGGCACGAGCTCCCGGCCGGCGACGCGGAACTCCCGGACCGGGTGGTGGGGCAAGAGGATGGCTACGCGGTCGCCCACCCGCCAGGCGGCGTTCTCGTTGAACTGCATCAACGCATGCCCTGGTCCATCGAGGTCGGTGCGGCTCTGGTCGATGCCCGTGGCCGGCAGGGTCACGGTCAGGCCCATCAGCGACAGTGTGGTTGGCAGCAGGTCGATCTGGCTGGCCAGCCGGGCCACGATCCGCGGCTCGACCGGGCCACCCGCTATGAATCCCGGGATGTGAAAGTTGAAGACCGGCACGAGCTCGCTGCCGATCGACCTGCTCTCGTGGTCCGCAACCACCGTGAAGAGCGTGTTGGACCAGTAGTCCGAGCGGGCCGCCTGCTCCAGGTAGCTGCCGACGGCGAAGTCCGCGTAGCGCGCGGCATTCCGGTGGCTGGCCTTCGGCTGCTCCACGAGTTCGATCCGGCCGTCCGGGAATTCGTAGGGCGGGTGGTGGGAGGTGCTGAACACCAGGGTGAAGAACGGCTGCCCTTCCCGGTAGTGGCTGGCCACCTCCTCGTGGACGCGAGCGTACAGGTCCTCATCCGACACGCCCCACGTGGTGGTGAAGCCGGCCGCCGGCTCCAGGTCTGCCTGGTCGATTACCCGGTCGAAGCCGTTGTTCAGGAAGAAGCGCCGCATGTTGTCGAAACTCGCGTCGCCGCCGTAGATGAACTCCGTGCGGTAGCCCTGCTGCTTCAGCGCCCGGGCCAGGGTGAAGAAGTTCTGCTGGGCGCCCTCCAGCTTGATGACGCTGCTGGTGCGGGTCGGCAGGAAGCCGGTGACAACCGCCTCGATCCCGCGCGCCGAGCGCGTGCCACTGGCATACAGCTGGTCGAACCAGAAGCTGCGGCGGCGCCACGTCTCGAGCTTCTGCACCACGGGCTCGCCCCCCAGGCTGGCGAAGTACTGGGCACCCAGGCTCTCCTGCAGGAGGATCACGAGATTGGGCTTGCGGGCGACATGGGCGGTGGGCACCAGCACATGGCTCGTCGAGGTTCCGGGGTCCGTGAAGGCGGGTGCAGGCAGTTGCATCGCCGCCCGCACTCGCCGGAGCGCCTCGTCCTCCGGCAGGTGACCGTAGCCCCGCAGGCCCGCCTTCTCGTGCCACATCTGCCGGATGGCGTAGGCCACGGAGTAGGTCGAGTTCAGCGCCAGGTCGTTGATCGTGGCATCCGGCGTCAGGGCGGCGTTGCTGGCGCTGAGCGGCCGGTGGCCCAGGCTGCCGCGGGCCCCGTAGCCGAGCCCGACCAGCAATGGCAGGAGGACGAGCAGCCGCAGCCAGGGCGTCGGCGCCTCCCGTGCGGACCCGGCGCGCGCCAGCGACCGCCGCGTGACATAGGCCGCCAGGGCGGCGAGGCCCAGGCCGGTGAGCAGGCTGGCGCGGCTGGCCGTCCAGATCGTGTCGAACACCACCCGCGGCGTGTCCAGGTACTCCACGTACTGGCGATTGGGGCGGACGCCGAACTCGGCCATGAAGGCGGGCGTGGCCGCCTCGTTGAAGGTCAGCACGAGGATCCAGCCGCTGAACCAGGCGGTCCGCAGTCGCTCCCAGGCGCGGCTCGCGAGAATCCATGCCGGCGCCAGCAACTGGACGACCATCGGCAGGCTGCAAAGGGCAGCCACGACGACGATGTCGAACCGCAGGCCCAGCACCAGGAGGCGCACCAGGCTGCCGTCGGCGGGCATCCGTGCGCGGTAGGTGCCGGCCAGCCCCAGGCGGCTGAGCGTCAGGATGACGAGCGCCAGCGCGGCGAAGATGACGAGCGGCTGCGTGGCACTGCGCAGGCCGGCCAAGCGGCGAAATTCAGGTGCGACGACGACCGGATCCGCCGCAACGGCGGCAGGCGATGAAACATCCAATGGCAGGAACCCGCAGGGCAGCCAAGGTGCTGCCCCCGTCAGACGGGCAATGGACGCTGATTCAACCGGTCACGACGCCCCTCGACGGGCGGACGTTGCGCTGCAGGGCGTTACGGTTTCAACCCTTCGGCCGCCCGCGCTGCCTGCACGGCGGGCCGCTGCTGGACGCGCTCCCGGTAGGCCGCCAGGACGGGCCAGGCCGCCAGGTCGATGCCGGCGATCCGGGTCCAGGTGAGGATCGTGTACAGGTACGCGTCAGCCACGGTGAAGTGGTCGCCCACCAGGTACTGGCGGCTCGCGAGGTGCTTCGCCACGTGGCCGAGGCGCAGGCCCAGCTTGTCCCTGATCGCCGCCTTCGTGTCCTCCGGGCCGCCGGGTCGCAGCAGCGGGCCAAAGCCCTTGTGCAGCTCCGAGGAAATGAAGCTCAGCCACTCGATCAGCCGGTAGCGCGGCATGGTGCCGGCGGGAGGCGCCAGCTGCGCGCCGGGCCTCTGGTCGGCGATGAACTGCAGGATCGCCTGGCCCTCGTTCAGGATCTCGCCGTTGTCGAGCTCCAGCGATGGGACGTAGCCATTGGGGTTCACCGTCGTGAACTCCCGCCCATCGCTGGTCTGGCGGGTGCGCATGTCCACCTTGTCGGCGATGAAGGGCAGCCCTGCCTCGATCAGTGCGATGTGGGAAGCGAGCGAGCAGGCGCCCGGACTGTAGTACAGCTTCATGGATTTGCGCTCCGGCGATCAATGCCGGGAGAATCGCAGCTTTCCGGCCCGGGCTCAAACGCAGTCGTACCCATGGCGACCTTCGTTCTCGTGCATGGTGCCTGGCACGGCGCCTGGTGCTGGCGGCACATCCTGCCGCTGCTCCGCGCCCGCGGGCACGAGGTGCTGGCCCCGGACCTGCCGGGTCACGGCGACGATCCGGCGGAGCCCGCCGGCCAGACGCTCGACGGCTATTCGCAATGCATCGCCGCGACCGTCCGGGCCTGCGGCACGGATGTGGTGCTGGTGGGCCACAGCCTGGGCGGGCTGGTGATCAGCGCCGTGGCCGAAGCGCTGCCGGAACGCATCCGCCGCCTGGTATACGTCACCGGGTTCCTGCCCCGGGACGGCGACTCCCTGGTGCGGATCTGCAGTGCAGACCCGGGCAACCCGCTCAACGCGGCGTCGGTGCGGACCCCGGACGGGAAGTGCGTGACCGTGGACCCGGAGCGCCTCCGGGAACTCTTCTATGCGGACTGCCCGGACGAGGACTTCGCCGTCGCGAACGCACGGCTCGGGCCGGAGCCCATCGCGGTGATGTTCCAGACCGTGCACGTGACGCCGGAGCGCTTCGGCCGGGTGCCCCGCGCGTACATCCACTGCTCCCGCGACGTGGCGCTGCCGCCATTCGTGCAGGCGCTGATGGTCGCCGCCTCGCCCTGCGAGACCGTGCTGACGCTGCCGACGGGGCACTCGCCGTTCTTTGCGGCGCCGGAAAGGCTGGCGGACTTGCTCGCCGCCCTTGGGCAGTAGCACCGGAGCAATCCGGCATCCACCATCACCGCACCAACCGGGCGCCCGCTTCAACCTGCATGACGAAAGCGGGGCCACTCCCGGTAAGTCAGGCCCCGCCACGCCCACTCCAGGGGGCCGTAGCGGAAGCGCGCGAGCCACCAGCGGCTGATGAATGCCTGCACCGCGAAGGCCGCGGTCACGCCGATGAAGAGCGCCGTCGTGCCAACGCGGCCCGCCAGCGCCATGCCGGGGCCGACGCCGAAGAACACGAAACCGCAGATGAAGCTCTGGGCCACGTAGTTCGACAACGCCATGCGGCCCACATGCCGGAAGCACGCCAGCAGGCGACGCCAGCCGGGCGTGTGCAGGCCGACGACGATGGCACAGAGGTAGCCCGTGGCAAGAACCGGCGCCGTGAGGAGGTGCGCGACCTCCATCGCCACGGACCACTGGTCCCAGTCGGGAAGTCGTCCACCGGGTTCATAGACGCGAAGGACGGCGATGAGGCCTTCGCCGACCAGGCCGGCCAGCAACGTCACGGCCATGACCCGGCGAAAGGCCGGCAGATGCTCGCCGGCGTGCTCGAGCCAGCCCTTCCGTCCCACCCAGGCGCCGAGCATGAAGCGGCCCAGTGCGTAGAGTATCCAGCCCAGGACGACGCCGTTCAGGAGGTCATGCAGCGTCACCATGCCCATTGCGCGCACCAGTCCCGGATAGTTGCCCGCATCCGCGAGTTCCTGGCGGGCCAGGACCGCCGCTTCGGTGTAGGGATCTGCCAGGCCTGACCAGCCGCCAATCCCGCCATGCTCGGCCAGCAGCTCGAACGCCGTCCGGGCTACCAGGGCCAGGCCGAGCCCCCCGAACAGCAGAACGCGGTCGCCTGACCGGCGGAGGGCAAACAGGGCAAAGCCGGCCAGGGCGTAGATGCTGAGGATGTCCCAGAAGAAGATGAACACCACGTGGAAGTGCCCGTAGGCGAGCAGCACCGAGAGGCGGCGCAGGTAGAGCCGCTCGAAGTCCCTGCCAGCCAGCTCGGCACGGCGCATCTGCAGGTAGAAGCCAAGCCCGAAGAGGAAAGCGAACAGCGTGTTGGCCTTGTCGGCAATCAGCCAGCCCACCACTTCGCGGACGGCGAAGTCGACGCCGGCCGTCGGCAGGGACAGCAACTGCTGTTCCGTCGCCATGATTCCCTGGTTGCCGAACCAGACCATGTTCATGACGAACACGCCGTAGAGAGCGATACCACGCAGGACGTCGAGCTCCAGGACCCGTTCCGCTTCCTGGACAGGCCCGGTCGCTGCCAGCGGCGACTCCGGGGCGCTAGTCGTCGCCCGCATTCCCGAGTTCCGGAAAGAGCACGGCGGTGTAGCCGAACCGGGTGAAGTCCCGGATGCGCATCGGGTACAGGGTGCCGATCAGGTGGTCGCACTCATGCTGGACCACGCGGGCGTGGAAGCCGCCAGCCTCCCGGTCGATGGCCTGGCCGAACTGGTCGAAGCCCCGGTAGCGGATGCGCGCCCAGCGGGGCACGACGCCGCGCATGCCGGGCACCGACAGGCAGCCCTCCCAGTCGTCCTCCTGCTCAGCAGCCAGGACCTCGACATGCGGGTTCACGAGCACCGTCCGCGGCACGGCGGGCGCATCGGGATAGCGCTCGTTGCGGTCGAAGCCGAAGATGACCACGGCCAGGTCCACTCCGATCTGGGGCGCCGCGAGCCCCGCGCCGTTCGCGGCGGCCATGGTGTCGACGAGGTCGGTCACGAGGCCGTGCAACTCCGGCGTGTCGAAGGCGGTGACGGGCCGGGCTACCGCCAGCAGGCGGGGATCGCCCATCCTCAGGATCTCGCGGACAGCCATCGTCGAGGCGTGCCCCGGATCAGTTGAGCGTGATGCGCAGGTCCACGGGCTCGTCGCCGACGGTGAAGACGGCGTCCCTGAACTTCGGCGCACTCCATCGGGCTGGCGCATCGTTGGACGATCCGGATGCCTCGGTCGGGATGC
>CAZTGY010000071.1:0-3642 GCA_964613445.1 uncultured Chromatiaceae bacterium
GCCTGCCCCCCGGCCTGCCGCCGGGCATGGAGGAGTTCTTCCGGCCGTTCCGCGGCATGCCGGGCCCGATGCCCGGGCCGCGTGGCGAGCCACGGGAAGCCAACTCGCTGGGCTCTGGCTTCATCATCTCCGCCGACGGCGAGATCCTGACCAACGCCCACGTGGTCGATGGCGCCGACGAGATCCTCGTCAAGCTGGCCAACAACTCCGAGAAGCCGGCGAAGCTCATCGGGCTCGACAAGGCCTCCGACGTGGCGCTGCTGAAGATCGACGCCACGGGCCTGCAGGCCGTGCAGATCGGCGACTCATCCCGGCTCGAGGTCGGCGACTGGGTGCTGGCCATCGGCTCGCCCTTCGGCCTGGAGCACACGGCCACGCAGGGCATCGTCAGCGCCGTCGGCCGCAGCCTGCCGGATGGCAACTACGTGCCCTTCATCCAGACTGACGTGGCCGTGAATCCCGGCAACTCGGGCGGTCCGCTGTTCAACATCAACGGCGAGGTCGTCGGCATCAATTCGCAGATCTACAGCCGCAGTGGCGGCTACATGGGCCTGTCCTTCGCGATCCCGGTCAACACCGCCACCAGCGTCGCGCGGCAGCTGGCCGCCAGCGGCCGTGTCGAGCGCGGCTGGCTCGGCGTCGGCATCCAGAACGTCAACGGCGACCTGGCGAAGTCCTTCGGCATGGCGAAGCCTGCCGGCGCGCTGGTCGGCCAGGTGGATGCAACCGGCCCTGCCAGCAAGGCTGGCATCAAGCCCGGCGACGTGATCCTCGGGTTCAACGGCAGGCCGATCGGCCAGTCCGGCGAGCTCCCGCCGCTCGTTGGCGAGACGCGGCCGGGGACGAAGGTGGCGCTGACCGTCTGGCGGGACAAGAAGTCCCGGGAAATCGGCGTGACCGTCGCCGAGCTGAAGCCCGCCAAGGACGAGCTCGTCGCAGCCAATGCCGACAGCGAGCAGAAGCCGGGCATCCTCAACGTGCAGGTCGCCGCCCTGACGCCCGAGCAGCGGGAAGAGGCGGGCATCGAGTCGGGCGGCGTGCTCGTCGTCGGTGTCGCGGCCGGGCCCGCGGCCCGTGCCGGCGTCAACGCCGGCGACATCATCCTGCAGGTGGGCGACAAGCCCGTCGGCAGTCCCCAGGAACTCGCCGGCCTGGCGAAGAAACTGCCGAAGGACGAGCCGGTGGCACTGCTGATCCAGCGTGACGAGGCGCGGCTCTTCCTGCCGCTGACCATCACGGGCTGACGCCAGTTGACTCCTTACTGACCAACGCTTCAGGGCCAGGCCTCCCGAGCCACGGCGCCTGGCGCCGCTGGGGCGCACCCGCCCTGACGCTCGGCGTGTTCGTGGCGGTCGTGCTGGTGCTCGACCACCAGCTCCGCGACTACCACCTGCGCGACGTGCTGGCCGCCGCGCGGGGCATTGCCCCGGGCGCGCTGTGGGCGACGGCGGGCTTCACGGTGCTGAGCTACGCCTCGCTCACGCTCTTCGACATGCTCGGCCTGCGCTACGCCGGCAAGCCGCTCCCGTATTCCCGCACGGCACCCACCGCCCTGATCGCCTACGCCTTCGCCCACAGCTTCAGCCTGGCCGCGCTGACGGGCGCCGCCATCCGCTATCGCCTCTCCGCACCGTCGGGCCTCACCGCCATCGACGTGGCGCGGGTCTCGGCCTTCACTTCCGTCACGACGGGACTGGGCATCGGGTTGCTCGGCGGCCTCGCGCTGCTGGTGGACCCGGCGCTGACCGGCTCGTTCCTGCGCCTGCACCCGGGCTGGGCGCTCGCCGGTGGCGTGATCGTCCTGGCGGCGGTGCTGGGCTACGTCGCCTGGGGCGTCCTGGCCCGGCAGGCCGCCGAGATCTGGAGCTGGCGCATCGAGCCGCCGGGCGCGAGGCTGGTCGGATCCCAGCTCGTGGTCGGCCTCGCTGACCTGCTGTTCTCGGCGGCGGCACTCTGGGTCCTCCTGCCGGCATCGGCCACCGTGTCCTTTCCGGCCTTCTGCGGGGCCTACACCGCGGCACTCGTCGTCAGCCTGATCAGCCACGTGCCAGGGGGACTGGGCGTGCTGGAGTCCGTCCTCATGCTGACGATTCCCCACGGGGACCCGGCGGGCATGCTCGGCGCGCTGCTGGTCTACCGGCTGAGCTACTACCTGCTGCCGCTACTCGCGGCAACCCTGGTCTTCGCGGGGCGGGAACTGGCGGGGCAGGCCGTCCTCCACGGCCGCAAGCTCGCGCAGGCCACCAGCTGGCTGCAGCAGGGCGCGCCCCAGCTGCTGGGCAGCCTGGTGTTTCTCGCCGGCGCCCTGCTGCTCGTCTCCGGGGCGACGCCCGGCATCGACAGCCGGATCGCCATGCTGCGCGATGTATTGCCCTTGCCCATCCTCGAGACGTCCCATCTGGCGGGCAGCGTGATCGGCCTGGCCCTGCTGGTGCTCGCCCGGGCGCTCTTCGAGCGCGTCAATGCGGCCTACCATCTGACGGCGGCCCTGCTGGTTGCCGGTGCCGCCGCCTCCCTCCTGAAGGGCCTCGACTACGAGGAGGCGATGTTCCTGGGCCTGATCCTCGTCTGCCTGTGGCTCGGGCGGCGGCAGTTCCATCGCCGGGCGTCGCTCTGGGCGGAGCGCTTCAGCCCCGGCTGGACGGTGAACCTGCTCGTCGTCATTGGCACCGCCACCTGGATCGGCTTCCTCACCCACAGGCAGGTGCCGTACTCCAACGACCTGTGGTGGACCTTCGCCAGCGACGCCGATGCGCCGCGCATGCTGCGCGCGACCCTGCTCGTCACGCTCCTGGCCGCCGCCGTCGTGCTGTCGGGCCTGTTGCGGCCCGCGCAGCCCGAGCCGGTGCTGCCGACGGCCGCCGACCTGGAGCGGGCCCGGCGCGTGATCCTGGCCAGCCCCATCGCCGGCGCGAACGTGGCGCTGACCGGCGACAAGCACCTGCTGTTCGCCGCCAGCGACCGGGCCTTCCTCATGTACCGGATCGCTGGTCGCAGCTGGATTGCCCTGGGCGATCCGGTGGGTCCCCGGGAGTGCTGGGAGGAGCTCGCCTGGCGCTTCAGGGAACTGGTCGACGAGCACGGCGGCCGGACCGTCTTCTACGAGGTGTCCGGCGACGGCCTGCCGCTGTACCTGGACCTTGGCCTGACGCTGACCAAGCTGGGGGAGGAGGCGCGGGTGCCGCTCACCGGCTTTTCCCTGGAGGGCAGGGCCCGGGCGGAATTGCGCTCCGCCCGGCGCCGCGCCGCACGGGACGGCGTCACGTTCGAGATCGTCATGCCGCCCGCCGTGCCGACGGTGCTGCCGGACCTGGCGGCGATCTCGGACCAGTGGCTCGAGGAGAAGTCGGTCGGGGAGAAGGGCTTCTCCCTCGGCTTTTTCTCGCCCGATTACCTGGCGAACTTCCCGGTGGCCATCGTCCGCCGGCAGGGAGTGCCGGTCGCCTTCGCCAATCTCTGGCTCAGCTCCGGCAAGGTCGAGTTGTCGGTGGACCTGATGCGCTTTGGCACCGACGCGCCCCACGGGGCCATGGACTTCCTCTTTACGGAGCTCATCCTCTGGGGGCAGTCGGAGGGCTACCGCTACTTCAATCTCGGCATGGCGCCCCTGTCGGGCCTCGAGCAACACCCCCTGGCTCCGGC
>CAZTGY010000071.1:3652-10238 GCA_964613445.1 uncultured Chromatiaceae bacterium
TGGCGAGCACTTCTACAACTTCAGCGGGCTGCGCCGCTACAAGGCCAAGTACCTCCCGGTCTGGCAGCCGCGCTACCTGGCATCGCCCGGCGGTCTCGCGCTGCCCCGTGTGCTGCTGGACGTCTCGACCCTGATTTCGGGCGGCGTGCGGGGCATCCTGGCGAGGTCGGTGGCGTGAGGCGGGCGGCCATCATCCTGCTGGCGGCCTGGCTGCCCCTGGCCGCCGCCACGGCAGCCGCGGATGGCGAGTCGACCATCGAATCCGGTGGCCTCGGCCGGGTGACCGTCTATGCGCCTTCGGGCGTGCCGTCCAGCGTCGTGCTGTTCGTGTCGGGCGATGGCGGCTGGAATGCCGGCGTCGTGGCGATGGCCCGGCACCTGCGGGACTGGGGGGCGCTGGTGGCGGGCGTCGACGTGCGGCATTGCCAGGCGTGCACCGCGCCAGCGCGGGACTTCGAGCAACTCGCGCACGCGCTCGAGAGGCAGGCGGGCCTGGCGAGCTACGTGGCCCCGATACTGGTTGGCTACTCGTCTGGCGCCAACCTCGTCTATGCCCTGGCGCGCGAGGCGCCGGCGGGCACGTTTGCGGGCGCCATCAGCTTAGGCTTCTGCGCCGGACAGCCGCAGGGCGCCGCCGCGCCGCCGGTTGCCCGCCTGCCCCTGCCGTGGGTCGTCCTGCACGGCGCGGTCGACCAGGTTTGCAGCGCCGATGCGACGCGCGCTTTCGTCACCGGCGTGCCCGGCGCCAAGTTCGTGCTGCTGCCGGCGGTTGGCCACGGCTACGCCGTCGAGGCGAACTGGCTGCCCCAGTTCCGCGACGCCTTCCTGAAGCTGGTGACGGCCACCACCGAGCCGGCGCCGGCCGCGAGCGACGTCGCCGACCTGCCGCTCGTGGAGGTTCCGGCGCGGAACGGGGCGCCCGGGTCCCCCGCGGACAGCTTCGTCGTGTTGCTGACGGGTGACGGCGGCTGGGCCGGCCTGGACCGGGACCTGGCCGCTGCCCTGGCGGCGCGCGGCATCCCCGTCGTCGCGCTGAGCACGTTGCGCTGGTTCTGGCGCGAACAGGCTCCGGAAGCGGCGGGTCGGGACCTGGGCCGGGTGATCCACCACTACGCCGCCGCGTGGCACAGGCCCCGGGTATTGCTCGTGGGGTATTCATTTGGCGCCAGCGTCCTGCCGTTCCTGGCCGGCAACCTGCCACCCGGCGAGAGGCGGGCGGTGCGCGGCCTGGGCCTGCTGGCGCCCGCCACCCACGCGGATTTCGAGATACACGTGGCGGACTGGATGCCCGGCTCGGTGCCCGCCGGGCGGCCGGTGCAGCCGGCGCTGCTGGCCCTCACCGGCATGCCGGTCCTCTGCATCTACAGCGCGGAGGAGAGCGACAGCCTGTGTCCCGGCCTGCCGAAGGCCCGGGCCCGGCTGGTGAACCTGCCGGGCGGGCACCACTTTGGCGGCGACTCGGCTACCCTCGCACGCGAGCTTGTGGGATTCATGGGGCTGTGAGCGGGATGCGACTGCTGCTGATCGAGGATGACCGGGATGCCGCGGGCTACCTGGTGAAGGCGCTGGCGGAGGCAGGCTACCAGGTGGACCATGCGGCCGACGGCCGGGACGGGCTGTTCCAGGCCACCGAGCACGCGTACGACGGCATCGTGGCCGACCGCATGCTGCCGCATCTCGACGGGCTGACCATCATCGAGGTCCTGCGCAAGCAGGGCAACCGCACGCCGGTGCTCATCCTGTCGGCGCTCGGATCCGTGGATCACCGGGTGGAGGGTCTCCGCGCCGGCGGCGACGACTACCTGACGAAGCCTTTCGCCCTGTCCGAACTGCTGGCGCGCATCGAGGCGCTGTTGCGCCGGGGCCAGGTGGCGCCGGCGCCGGAAATGAAGCTGCGCCTCGCCGACCTGGAAATGGACGTGCTGGCCCGCACCGTCACCCGCGCGGGTCGCCGCATCGAGCTGACGGCCCGGGAGTTCAAGCTGCTGGAGTACCTGCTGCGCCGGGCGGGGCAGGTGGTCACCCGGACGATGCTCCTCGAGGGGGTCTGGGACCTGCACTTCGACCCCCAGACCAACGTCATCGACGTGCATCTCTCCCGGCTGCGCCAGGCGATCGACAAGGGCTTCGACCGGCCCCTGATCCAGACCGTCCGCGGCGCCGGCTACAGCCTGCGGGCCGACTGAGTTGCGCACCTCGGCGCTGCGCCTGTCGGTGGTCTACGCGGCCAGCTTCGCGGCGGCCCTGGTCGCCCTCGTCTTCGTCATCTACCTGCTCACCACCCGCTTCATCGACGCGGAGGTCGACACGGTCATCGAGCGGGATGCCATGGGCCTCCTCGAGGCGTACGGCCGCAGCGGAACGCGCGGGATCATCAACGAGCTGGACCTCCGCGAGCGGACCTTCAGCCGCATCAACGCGGTCTATCTCCTGACCGATGCCGAGGGCTTCGTCATCGCCGGGAACCTGCCGGCCTGGCCCGTCATGCGCGGGCGCGACGGGCGCTGGGTGGAGTTCGAGATCGAGTTGCGCGATGCCGGACTGGTGACGGGCAGGCCGGTGCGGGCCATGGTGCTGGAACCGGGTCCCGGGCTGCGCCTGCTGGTCGGCACGGACCTCTCCGACCGGCGCGACCTGGGCCGGCGGTTCGCCGTGGCCGCGGGGATAGGCACACTGCTCGTGACCCTCATAGCCCTCGGCATCGGTTACCGCCAGAGCCGGCGCATCCTGGCCCGCGTGGAGGCCGTGAGCCGCACCTGCAAGGAGATCGTCGGCGGGAACCTGGCGCGCAGGCTGCCGGTGGCCGGCGATGACGACGAATTCGATACCCTGGCCGTGGAGGTCAACGGCCTGCTCGAGCGACTGGCCCGGACCACGGAGATCCTCCGCACGTCGCTGCACAGCGCGGCGCACGACCTGCGCAGCCCGATGCACCGCATGCGCCTGCGCATGGAGCAGGCGCTGACTGCCGCGCCTGCCAGCGATACGACGGGCGACGCCGCGGCGGCCGCGCAGCGGGATACCCTGGAACCGCTGCTGCGGGACGTGGATCAGATGCAGCGGGTCCTCACCGCGCTGCTGCAGATCGCGGAAGCCGAGAGCGGTACCGTTGGTGCCCGGCCCGAGCCCGTGGCCCTGGACCTGATGCTCGACGAGCTCGGGGAGCTGTATCAGCCCCAGGCGGAGCAGCAGGGCGTCTCGCTCGCGGTGAGCGGCGCGCCGGGGAGTCGCGTGCTCGGCCACCGGCAGCTCCTTGCCCAGGCCGTGGCGAACCTGATCGATAACGCGCTGAAGTTCACGCCAGCCGGCGGGCGCGTGGAGTTGCGGACGCTCGTGGCCGACGGCCGGGTGATCATCTCGGTGGCTGATTCGGGGCCCGGTATCCCGGCGGAGGACCGCTCCCGGGCGCTGGAGCCCTTCGTGCGCCTGGGCAACGCCCCGCCCAGGGACGGCTCGGGCCTGGGCCTGAACCTCGCCGCGGCCGTGGCCCGGCTCCACGGCGGCAGCCTGCGGCTGGAGGACAATCAGCCCGGTCTCCTGGCCCGCCTTGACCTCCCCGTAGGAGCGCCTTCAGGCGCGACCGCTGTCGATCGCGCCTGAAGGCGCTCCTACGGGCGCTCCTACGGGCGCTCCTACGGGCTGACTGCGACAAACTGCCGCGTCGCACCGCCATTACCGTTACATCCGGGCAATACCCCCGCCGGAATGCCGCCTAGAATATTTGCCATGAACGCCGCCATCGCTCCGCTCGCCCCGCCTGCCCCGGCCCTGGGCCAGGATCAGCCCACCGGACTGAACGTGCGCCGCCTGATCTGGATCCGCATGATCGCGGTCCCGGGCTCGGCGCTGTGCCTGCTGCTGGCCCGGCAGATCTACAGCCTGCCCATTCCGGCCCTGCAGCTCCTGATGATCGTCGGCGGCCTGGTGGCCTTCAATTTCTGGGTGTGGCTGCGACACAAGGCGGCCGAGCCCGTGACGGACCGGGAATTCTTCATCCAGCTACTGGTGGATCTCTTCGCGCTCACCAGCATCCTGTACTACGCCGGTGGAGCGTCGAATCCCTTCGTCTATTTCCTCGTGCTGCCGATGATCATCTCCGCGGCGGCGCTGCCCCAGACCTACACGTGGATCATTGCCGGCATCAGCGCCGGCAGTTACACGCTCCTGATGCTGTGGCGCGTGGAGGTCCCCGAGTTCATCAACATGCACAACAAGTCGGCCATGGACCTGCACGCTGCGGGCATGTGGCTGGGATTCATCGTGCTGGCCGTGCTGATCTCGACCTTCGTGGCAGCCATGGCCGAGACGGTCCGGGAACGGGACCGCTACCTGGCCAGGTTGCGCGAGACCGCGCTGCGGGACGAGCGGGTGGTGGCCGTGGCCACCCTGGCGGCCGGCGCTGCCCACGAGCTCAGCACGCCACTGGCAACGATGGCGGTGATCACCGGGGAGATCGCGCGGGAGTACCCGGCGGCGACCCATCCGGCGCTCAACCGGGACCTGGGCATCCTGCGTGACCAGATTGCCCGGTGCAAGGAAGCGCTGTCCGTGATCTCCGCGTCCGCCGGCGCCGCCCGTGCCGAGTCGGCCGAACGACTGGCGCTGGACCGCTTCGTTCGCCTCACCGTTGACGAAGTGCGCCGCCTGCGGCCCGGCAGCAACGTGCGGGTCGAAACTCCGGCGTCCGCCGGTCCGCCGCCGCCGCTGGTCGTCGAGCGGACCATCCGCCAGGCCCTGCTGAACATCCTGCACAACGCGGTGGATGTCTCACCGCGGGACGTCGCCGTCGTCTACGGCTGGGATGCGGCGCACCTCGAGATAGCCGTGATCGACCGCGGCGGCGGCCTGCGCTCGGGCCAGCCGGGATCGCTGGAGCGGCTGGGCATGTCGAGCAAGGAGGGCGGGCTGGGCCTCGGCCTGTTCCTGTCCCACGCCGCCGTTACCCAGGCGGGCGGCAGCCTCGAGGCGGCGAACAACGACGAGGGCGGAACGACGGTCCGGCTGCGTCTTCCCCTGGTACGGCTCACGGAGCATGCGGCATGAAGACGCTGGTGGTGGAAGACGATCCGGTGTTCAGCGATGTGCTGGCCACGGCCCTGCGCCGGCGCGGCTTCGACGTGACCGTCGCCCTGAGCTGCGAGCAGGCGACGGCGCTGATCAGCCAGTCGCAGCCGGACCTCGCGGTCGTGGACCTGCGCATCGGCACCGGGTCAGGCCTGACATTGATCCCGCTGCTGACGCGAGGTCCCCGGCCAGCCCGCACCGTGGTGCTGACCGGCTACGGCAGCATCGCGACAGCCGTCGAGGCCGTGAAGCTGGGTGCGAGCCAGTACCTGACCAAGCCCGCCGACATCGACGCGATCGTGGCGGCCCTCACGGCGCCGGACGCCCAGGCGCCCCAGCCGCTGCCCGTGGTGCCGAAGCCCCTGTCGGTGAAGCGCGTGGAGTGGGAGCACATCCAGCGGGTGCTGACGGAGAACCAGGGGAACATCTCGGCCACGGCCCGTTCCCTGGGCATCCATCGCCGCACGCTCCAGCGGAAGCTCCAGAAGCGCCCCGTCCGCCAGTAGGAGCGCCTTCAGGCGCGACCCTTCCGGCCCACCGGGTAATTGGGGACATGCCTCATTTTGGCAACGCCAAAATGAGGCATGTCCCCAACTACGCGCACCGTCTTCACTGCCGGGCAATGAGCACGTGGGTGGCCAGCGGCGAGGCCTCGTGCCTGGTGCAGGCGTAGCCCAGGGCCGGGAGGTCTATCCCTTCGAATAGCCGCTCCCCGGAGCCGAGAAGGACGGGCGCGATGGCGACGTGCATCTCGTCGATCAGGCGCTGGCGGAGATATTGCTGGATGACATTGACGCCTCCACCCAGGCGCACGTCCCTTCCTCCGGCCGCTTCGCGGGCCCGGGCCAGCGCGGCGGCAATGCCGTCCGTCACAAAGTGGAAGGTGGTTCCGCCCTGCATCACCAGCGGTGCACGGGCGTGGTTGGTCAGCACGAAGACGGGGACGTGATACACGGGATTCTCGCCCCACCAGCCTCGCCAGCTGTCGTCCGGCCAGGGCCCGCGAACGGGGCCAAACATGTTCCTGCCGAGGATCCACGCGCCGATGTTCCGAAAGCCCCGTGCAGCGAAGTCCTCGTCGATTCCCTCCGTCGCTCCGCCCTCGCCGCCAAGCACCGCCTGCTGGAACGTCCGCGTGGAGAAGGCCCAGCCATGCAGCGACGTGCCGCCCACCCCGAGCGGGTTGTCGATGTCCTGGCCAGGGCCCGCGCCGAAGCCATCCAGTGAAATCGTGAAGCTCTCTACGCGAAGCCTGGTCATGGTGCTTCCGGGCTGGGGGTGATTGCCAGCGATTGGTTAGCCAGCGGATTTGCGAGACTTCGGGGTGGACTGTTCCAGTACTTTGGCCATGCGTGTCTGCCAACCCGGCCCGGTGGCCTTCCAGGAAGCGATGACCTGGGGCGGCAACCGCAGGGAGAGAAGCTGCCGAGGGTGCTGCAGCTTGGGGCGACCCCGGCGCACGAGTTTCTTTCCCTGGTAGATATCGGCACCCGAGATCCACTCTTCGGTGATCTCAGGGGGA
>CAZTGY010000072.1:0-10237 GCA_964613445.1 uncultured Chromatiaceae bacterium
TGGAGGCCCAGACCAGCACGCACTTCGACGGGTAGATGGCGGCCATGTTGTCGCCGGGCAGGTTGACGCCCAGGGTCATGTACGCGCCGACCGGCAGGTCGCCGACGCCCGCGAAGGTTTCGGGAATCACGATGCCGGTCACGTTGGCGAAGCGGAACAAGGCCGTGAACGAGGCCTTCTTCAGGATCATCTGGGTGCCCATGGCGAACGTGATCGAGTCGGGACCGGACTGGGTCGCGTTCTCCAGGAACTTGTCGGTGATCTCGTCCACCGCCTGGTCCCAGCTGATGCGCTCCCACTTGCCGGCGCCCCGCTCCCCGACCCGCTTCATCGGGTAGAGCACGCGCTGCTTGCCGTACATGTACTTGGCGTGGCGCATGCCCTTCTGGCAACCGCGCGGGCCGTAGTCCGGGGTGTCGTCGCCGGAGCGGCCGTACTCGCCCTGCTGCTCCTCGCGCCAGACGATGCCGTTCTTGACGTAGACGTTGAAGGCGCAATGGCCGGTGCAGTTGATGCCGCGGCTGCCCCGGACCACGCGGTCCCAGGTCCACTTGCGGCGCATGACGTCTTCCCAGGCGCCGTAGACGGGAGTGGGGGCCGCCTGGGCCAGGGCCTCGCCGGGCATGTACTTGAGGGACAGTGCCGCGGCAGCGGCGGCCCCCGAGTGCTTCAGGAACCCGCGTCGGTCAGTCGTCAATGCAGACATGCACTCGCACTCCCACCCAGGTGTCGAGAGTTTACCTGTAGGAGCGCCTTCAGGCGCGACTCCAGAATGGTCGCGGCTGAAGCCGCTCCTACGGCCGGTCCTACAGCAGCCCGGCCTTGACCAGCCGCTCGATATTGTTCTCCTGCCGCTTCCGGAAGGCGTCCCGGGGCGGCGGCTCGATGACCTTGCCGTCCCGAAGCAGGAAGTTGGGCCGGTGGTAGTCCGCATCGGCGTAGGTCTTCGCGTAGATCCCGAAGGGCTGGCGGGACATGACGTTGGCCATCGCGGTGCGGCGCCGGGTCCGGCGCAGCGCGCCGATGTCCATGACCGCGTTGGAGTTGAAGGCCTCGCCGCCCTGGGCCGCCTCCGCCAGGATGTGGCCATTGAAGTCCACGATCTTGGACATGGCGCTGCAGGTGTAGGGCGGGATCGGGATGTCGTCGATGGTGGCCGTGTTCGCCGAGACCACGAACACCTGGTTCTCGATGGCCCGGGCCAGCCGGCAGGTCTCCTTGATGGTGCGCTCGGCACTGCCCGGCTCGCTGGTCGGGTGCAGGATGACCTCCGCGCCGCGCATCACGACGCAGCGGGTGATCTCGGGGTACAGGATCTCCTCGGAGGCGATCGTGCCCAGGTTGCCGATCTCGGTCTTCACCACCGGGAAGATCGCGTCCTCGCCGTAGACGTCCAGGTACTTGTCCCACACGTCGTGGGGCGTGGGCTCGAAGCAGGAGGTCAGGCGCCGGTAGCGCAGGATCACGTTGCCGTTCGGCCCGATGATGAAGCAGGTCTGGAAGTACAGCTCCGGGAAGTGCGGGTCGATCTCGTAGACGTTGCCCGAAAGGTACAGGTTGTTGGCCTGGGCCAGCTTGCCCAGCGCCTCGTACTCCGGGCCGTTCTGCTCCAGGCAGGCCCGGTCGCGCCACTCCTGGACGGACTCCTTCATGGGGAAGCCCGTGACCGCGTACTCGGGCAGGGCCACGAGCTTCACGGGCAGGCCGTAGAAGAACTTCAGGAAGCCCGCGGCGGTGGTGGTGTATTCACCGATCCGGCGGATGTTCTCGTTGATGCGCTCCCGGGAGGACGCACGGTCCTTGCAGCGGTTCACGCCCTTGACGGACACCTGCAGTGCCACGCCGATGTATTCGATGGTCTCGTTATTGTCCAACGTTCTGTCTCCCGACGGGTCGGCTGAAGCCATTCATGGCCATTGGCAGGCGCACAGTATAAGTAGTGCCCCGCGCGCCGCCTGAAACCGCGTGGTGCACCGTCCGCGTGACAGCCGGCCGGGCCGCTGTCGCCCGCGGGGATCGGGCGCTAGGATCGAAACCATGGACAACCCCGCGGCCAGCCTCCTGAACGCCCTGAAGACCACCGCCCGCCGCCTGGGCATCTGGCGCCCCGCCACCAGGCCCGGCTGGAGCGGCGGCGGCATGGTTGCCACGCTGAACGGCACGGGCTTCATGTTCGAGGTCCGCGACCGGTTCGCCGACGCCTTCATCCGGGACGCGGGCGAGCTGGGCCGCCAGGGCCAGCACTCGCTGGAGGTGGGCTGCGCCTACGGCGTGTCCACCATTCCCGCCCTGGAAGCCGGCGCCCTGATCACCGGTGTCGATCTTGACCCGCGGCACCTGGAAATCCTGCGTGGCAAAGTGCCGCGGCACCTGCTCCGCAACCTGCAACTGGTGCCGGGCGCCCTGCCCCACATGGACCTTCCGCCCGGCAGGTACGGCGCCATCCTCTGCTCCCGGGTGCTGCACTTCCTGGCCGGCGAGGACGTGGAGGCGTCGGTACGGAAGATGGCGGCGTGGCTCGCGCCCGGCGGCCGGCTGTACCTGGTGGCGGACACGCCGTATGGCGTCTGGCGGGGCAAGATCCCGGAGTTCGAGGCCGGCAAGGCCAGCGGTGAGCGCTGGCCCGGCATGATGATCGGCCTGCACAACTACCTGGCCGGCGGCAAGCCGGGGAAGCCGATCGAAAGGCCGCCGTTCATGAACCTGATGGATCCTGAACTGCTGGCCCGCACCTGCACCGGGGCGGGACTGACCGTCGTCGACGCGGCCTTCATCCCCCGGCCCGACTTCGCCGGGCTCGGCAGCATGGACGGCCGCGAGAACGCGGGGGTCCTTGCCACGCGGCCCGCCTAACGCGCCGTGGAGCCCCGGCGCTTTTGGAAAACTTCACGGGACGGGCCAGCCTGATTAATTTGCCGGCAATGGCGCGACTGTGTACAAGCGGGGACGCGCCACTTCTTCATCCGGGTCCGGGGGGACTGTGAATGACGAACACGAGCCGCAACAGCAGGACATGGACTGCCGCCGGCTGCCTTGCCATCGTCCTGGGCGCGCCGGCGCCGGCAGCCGCCCAGGAGGCGCTTGACGAAGTCGTCGTCTCGGCGCGCAAGCGCGAGGAGCTGTTGCAGGAGGTGCCGCTGTCGATCGCGGTCTTCGACACGGAGGCGCTGCGCGAACGGAACATCCAGTCCGCCTACGACGTGGCCACGTTCACGCCGAACTTCAGCTTCCAGCGAAACAGCGTCGGACGGCGGCTCGACGCCCCCAGCATCCGGGGCCAGTTCACCCCCCTTGCGAATTTCGGCTCCGAGGGCAACGTGGCGTTCTACGTGGACGGCGTCTACGTCAGCGGCACGGCGAGCGGACTGACGGTGGACAACCTGGAACGCGTCGAGGTGCTTCGCGGGCCCCAGGTCGCCCAGTTCGGCCGCGGTGCCTTCGCCGGCGCCATCAACTACGTGACGAAGGCGCCGAATCCCGGCGAGATCGAGGGACAGGTGTACCTGAAGGCCGGCGAGGAAAGCGACTACAAGACCTCCGGCTTCCTGAGCGGGCCACTGTTCAGCGAGAAGTTGCTCTTCCTTGCCTCGGCGAGCTGGGAGTCCTTCGATGGGGAATGGCAGAACAGTTCCAACCCCTGCAAGGCCGGCCAGACCGGGGCCGACGGCTGCATCGAGTTTGCGCCCAACTACAAGCCCTTCTACCCGGACGGCCAGCCGCCCTCGACGTACATCGATGACTTCAGCCCGTTGGGCGGGGAAAGCACCTGGAACGTCACGGGCAAGCTTTCCTGGCGGCCCACCGACGCCCTGACAGTCGACTTCAAGGCGGAGTACACGGAAGCCGACGACGAGCATTTTGCCTCGCTCTACCAGCCAGAGCTGAATTGTTACGTCCCGGGCGATCCCGATGATCCCCGGGCGGGCATCACGAATCCGGACTCGTTGGGCTGGCGCTGCGGCGAGATCACGGCGGATGGACTCCGGGCTGTCATCGGCATCGCCGATCTGAAGACGGGCGTCACGTCATTCAATGGGCCCATTGGAAACACGACCATCACGGCGCCTCCGGCGCCCTTCGTTGGCACGCAGACGTCCAGCGAGCGCTACCTCACCCAGGGCGCCCTGGATCTCGGCGAATGGAACGTCACGGCCATTGCCACGATGAACAGGCAGGAACTCGAGAGCTACCGGGATCTGGACCGTACGCCCTGGCTGGGGCCCGTCTGGTCCAATGTCTTCACCGCCGGCGAGCTCCAGAAGTGGGATGACTACTCCGCCGAACTCCGCGCCACGTCGCCACAGGACCAGCCCATCCGGGGCTCAGCGGGCGCCTACTACTTCAGCGCCGAGAACGAGTCCTACCAGAAGGAGTTCACGGGATTCTGCAACCGGACGGAGTTCGGCAACCCACGCATCAACGGGCAGAAGTCCTGGACCCTGAACGCGGAGAAGGAGAACCTCGCGTTCTTCGGTGGCGTCGACTACGACCTCACGGAAACGGTGACTGTCTCCGTGGAAGGACGCTACGCCAGGGATTCGCCCACCCAGCACGCCGCCAACGGCGTTACGGCCGAGGCGAACTACTACAGCTTCACGCCCCGGGTGATTCTCAGCTGGCAGGCCACGGAGGATGCGAATCTCTACGGCTCGGTGGCCGAGGGCAGGAAGCCCGGCGGCTTCTTCTATGGGTACTTCGATGCCCCGGTGCTGGCGGACGACACCCGGGCCGCGCTGGCCAACGGCAAGGCGATCATCAGGGAGGAGAAGGCCTGGACCTACGAACTGGGTGCCAAGACCCAGTGGCTGGACCGGCGCCTGACCGCCAATGCGGCTGTCTACTACATCGACTGGACCAACCAGGCGATCAACGAAGTGGACGACATTCCCTGGACCTGCGCCGATACCGGCAACTCGAGCTCCATCCCCAACAACTTCATCAAGAACGCTGGTGAATCCCGCGTGTACGGCACGGAAATCGAGCTGTCCCTGGCGGCGACCGAGAACCTCATGCTGACGCTCAACTACGGACTCCAGGACACGAAGCTCGAGCAGTTCAACTCACTGACCCTGGAAAACCTTACCGGCAATGGCGACGCCTCGGGGAAAGAGGCGCCGCGAGTGCCGAAGCACACCGTGACCTCCTCCGCGATGTATACCCGGCCGCTGGGGGAGATGGGCGCAGACTGGTTCCTGCGCGGTGACTTCGTGTTCAACTCGAAGACCTGGCTCGAGGCCGAGAACGAGGCCTATATCGGCTCCGTGAACCTCCTGAACGCGCGGGTCGGTGTAGAGAAGGAAGGATGGCTGGCAGCCTTCTACGTGGACAACCTGCTGGACGAGGATGCGCCGCTGCTCGCCACCGAGTTCCCCAGCTTCGAGCGCTTCCCGACAACCGTCAGCGCCTTCCATATCGTCCCGCGCCGGGGCCGCAACGCCGGCATCACGCTGACGCTGCGCTTCTAGAAGCTCCGGTCGCGCCTGACAGCGCTCCTACGCCTCCCGGGGCACTTCCCGGGCGAAGGCCTCCCAGGTGCCGTGGGGATTCACGCTGGGCCAGTGGTCCGGCACCGTCAGGTACTCGGGTGCGTGCTTCTCGATGTAGGCGAGCACCTTCGGCGGGATGTCACCCGGGCCCTTCAGTCCCTTGTGGCTGAACATCCGGCCGAACACCACGCCGGACTCCGCCAGCTCGTGGCCGCCCATGCGCATCCAGGGCCACCACTGGCCGAGGCGCGAGAAGCCGGCCATGAAGCGCGAGGACGGCACCGAACGGTCCCGCATCTCGGCCAGTGACATGCAGAAGGTGAAGTGCTCGGACGGGCTGATGCGCGGCCCGGTCGAGGCTTCCGGCCAGCCTTCCGGCGTCACCGGATTGGTGTACTCGTGGGCGTAGTCCCAGGCCAGCAGCAGGTCGTCGCCATAGGTCTCGAAGGGCAGCAGGAACGGGACCTTGCCGCCCATGTTCCGGTGGGTGCCGTCGTTCATCAGCGTGGCCTGGTCCTTCGCGGCGCCCATCGCGAACCGCGGCATCTCGGCGGTCAGCCTGCCGCCCATGGCCGGGTTGTAGAAGTTGAAGACCTCGACGGTCTTGCCGGTCCAGGGATTCTTCCAGGTCTCCAGGATGTCGCCGGTGGCCAGGTCGGTGAAATATCCGGTTTCCTTGCCGCGGATCCAGCAGTTCCCGTCCTCGTCGATCTTCGACTGCATGCAGCCGGTGCCGGTGTAGCCGAAGAGCGGGATCAGGCGCTGCGCCCCGATGCGCGCGTACATCAGGCCATGGAACCCGCTGAGCACGGGCTCGTCGTAGCCGCCCCAGATCTTCCCGAAGGCGTACAGGTTGTCGCACGGGTCGTCGAAGTCGAGCGGCTTGCCGGCAGTGGCCGCCACGAGGGCCTCGGTGGCGGACGTGCGGCCGGCAAAGAGCCCGTTGACCAGCTCCGAGTTCATCCTGTCATCTCCTGCATGGGGTGGCGAACATTGTGTCCAATTCGGCGTCCGCGCGGGCGGGATAAGCCTGCACAGTTCACACTGCGGGCCCGGGCAGCGCCGAAACGTGACGCGGTGCGGGACCGCGCCGCCGCGCCATTGTTAACCTGTCGCGCACTTGTGTCCGCGTCATTCCTGCGCGAGGGCTCATGGTTCCTGGCAGCGCCCCTGGCGGCAATTCCCGCGAAGCCGACCTCACGACATCGTCAGCGGAGCAACGAACGCGGACCCATGACGTCGTGCCGGCCGGCCGCCCGGCGATCGCCGGGCCTGCCACCGGCGATGTTCTCAAGAATCGCTTCGTGCTCCACCAGTGCCTGGCCGACGGGGCCACCAGCCGGCTCTTTCGCGCGCTGGACCGGCGGCGGGAAGCCGCCGGTGACCCGGATCCCTGGGTGGTGCTGAAGATCGTCACCGCGCCACCGGCCACCGGCCTGGGCGAGGGCGAGCCGCGGGCCTTGCAGGCACTGCGCCGGGAGGCGGCCATCGCCCGGGGACTGGACCACCCGAACCTGCCGCGAATCATCGGCATCGATCACGACGGTCCGCACACCTTCGTGTGCATGGCCTGGATCGAGGGCGAGTCCCTGGCGGCCATACTGGACAGCCGCGGCGCCCGGCCCATGACCCGCGTGCAGGCCCTCCAAATCATCGAGGGAGCCGGCCGGGCCCTGATGCACCTGCATGCCCGGGGCATCAGCCACGCGGACGTGAAGCCCGGCAACATCCTCGTCACCGCCCGGGGCGACGCGACGCTGCTGGACTTCGGCGTGGCGGTGGGCCCCGGGGCCGGCGACCTCCCCGGCTTGCGCGGGTACACGCCCGAGTATGCAAGCCCCGAAGTGCTGGCCGGCAACGATCCGGCCCCGTCAGACGACCTGTTCTCCCTGGCCTGCGTTGCCTACCGGATGCTGGGCGGCCACCGGGCCTTCGGTGCCGCGAACGCCCGGGAGGCCGCGGCCGCCGGAACCCGGCCAGTGATGCCGCAGCACCTGTCGCCGGCCCAGTGGCGGGCACTCGACCGGGCACTGGGCTTCACGCGCGCCGGGCGCCAGCCCGATATCGGGACTTTCCTCGCCCAGCTGAAAGGCACGCGCGACGAGGCGCTGGCGATCACGGAGCTGCCGGCGCCGGAGCCCGGAGTCCCGGCAACCGCACCACCTCCAGGCAGGGCGTTCCCCGGCGTGGGGGCCGTGGCGAGACCGGTGGCGGCCCTCCTGCTCGTGGCCATCGCCGGCCTTGCCGGCACGGTGTGGCTGCAACGGTCACCGGAGGCAACGCCCGCGGCACCAGCGGAACCGGCGGCCCCGGCGGCGACCAACCCGCCGGAGAATCCGGTACCGGTCGCGTCGCCCGCCCCGCTGGCGGCCGACGTGCCAGCCCCGCCCCGGGACCCCGCAGCGCCGCCTGCTGTCCCGCCCCCCGGGGAACCCCCGGCAGCCCGCCGGCCCGCCGAGCCTCCAGGCCGTGCACCCGGGCCGCGCGTGGCGGCCCTGGCGGCAGCACCGGAAGCACCGACGCCACCGGTGGAACTGGCCGGTCCGCCGGTGCCGGAGTCGTTCGCCGCTGATCCTGCCGGCGAGCCGGCCGTGCCGGAAGTCACGGCACCCGGCGGCGCGGCGGCCGACACCGCGGCGGCCGCCAGCGTAGCCGCGGCCGGCCAGGCCGTGCCCTTCTCCAGGCTCACGGTCCGACACTACGTGGCGCCCGACTACCCGCGGAATGCGGCCACTCGCCGGGTACCCGGCTGGGTAGACGTGGCCTTCGAGGTGGATCCGTCAGGCAGGACGCAGAATGTCCGGGTGCTCGCGGCGGAGCCGCCCGATCTCTTCGACGCGGCGGCACTGGCGGCCGTGCGCCGCTGGCGCCTGGCCGGACCGGACGGCGTGTCGACGCCGGTGAGCAGCCAGATCCGCGTGCGCTTCCAGCCCGACTAGCCCGCGCGGCCGGCGCTAGATCCCGAGCGGGCCGAACACGTCCCGCTTGCGCACGAGGCTCATGAGGAAGCGCCCCCGCACCCTGGCCGTCGTGAGCCAGCGCACCGCGGCCCCGTGCCTCCCGTGCTGGCGCAGCATCCCTTCGACCAGCCAGGGCGTCACCGTCTCCACCGTGTCGGCCAGGATGTTCAGGATCTTCTTCGAGCGCTCCCAGTTCTCGTTACGGCGCTCCGGCGGCGGCACCAGCAGGTCGGTGATGACGATGCCGGGGCTGAGGTAACCGACCTTCACGGGCGACTTCTTCAGTTCCTGGATCATCGCCCTGGTGAAATAGGTGACGGCGTACTTGGTGGCGCCGTAGGGCGCGATCGTAGGCCGCACGGCGCCGTTGCTGCCGAAGCCCTCCATGTTCCAGATCATCCCCGAGCCCTGCTTGTACATGGCGGGGATTGCCACCCGGTTGCAGTTCATGAGGCCGATGAGGTTCGTGTTGACGGTCTTGACGTAGTCATCCGGCGGGATCATGAAGAACGGCACCTTGGTGCTGTCCCGGCCCGCATTGTTCACCCAGATGTCCACGCTGCCCAGGGCCGCCACGGCGGCGTCCCAGAGGGCCTGTACCTGGGCGTAGTCCGCCACGTCGCAGACCTTGCCGGCGACCTTCCGGCCCGGAAAGGCGGCCCGCAGCTCGGCGACCGCCTTCTCCACCGGGGCCGACCCCCGGCTGGAGACCACCACGTCGTGGCCCCGCCGGAGGAACTCCCGGGCCAGCCCGAGGCCGATCCCCCGGGTACTGCCCGTAATGACGACATGCATGCTGTAACGCCTCGAATGTGCCCGGTGCCGGCCGAGGGTCGGGATTGTGCCCGATTCAGAGCCGGTTCAGAGGTTCCTGCCGATACTGCACAAGCGCCCTTGAGATCTCTAGAATACGCCCACAAATTCAAGGCCACGGTTCACGGGGCCGGACGAGTCGGACATCCATGCGCATTTCCGGTCTGCTCATCGCAGTGGCATTCGGCGCCGCTACCGTTACCCTCTGGGGCCTCGCCAACCGGCCCGTGGCCGAGCCGCCCTGGCCCCGGGAGATCCAGGGCTTCGCCTTCTCGCCCTACCGTGCCGGCCAGGATGCCGTGGCGGGCGACTTCCCGACGGTCAAGGAGATCGATGAGGACCTGGCCCTGCTGAAGGGCCGCACGCGCTCGGTCCGGACCTACACCACCGAAGGCACCCTTGCCGAGGTGCCCGCGCTGGCGCGCAAGCACGGCATCAAGGTGGCGATGGGCGCCTGGATCGACGCCCGCCGGCTGAACAACGCCACCCAGGTGGAGCAGGCCATCCGCCTCGCCCGCCAGAACCCCAATGTCATCCGCCTGATCGTGGGCAACGAGGTGGTCCTGCGCGGCGACATTCCGGTCTCGGAGCTCACCGCCTATCTCGACCGGGTGCGGACGGCCGTCAAGCAACCCGTGAGCACCGCCGAGCCCTGGCACGTCTGGCTCCGCCATCCCGAGCTCGCGAACCACGTGGACTACCTGGCCGTGCACATGCTGCCCTACTGGGAAGGCGTCTCCGCCGAGGCGTCCATCGGGTACATCGACGACAAGGTCGCCCAGCTCGAGAAGGCCTTTCCGGGCAAGAAGATCGTGCTCGCCGAGGTGGGCTGGCCCAGCAACGGGCGCACCCGCGAAGCCGCGGTGGCCTCGGACGCGAACGAGGCCATGTTCCTGCGCCGCTTCCTGGCCCGGGCCAGGCAGGAAGGCTACGTGTACTACCTGATGGAAGCCTTCGACCAGCCCTGGAAGGCCCAGA
>CAZTGY010000073.1:0-10225 GCA_964613445.1 uncultured Chromatiaceae bacterium
TCGCCAACGTGCGGGGCGTGACACGGCAGATCCAGTCACTCTTTGCCGGCAACTTCGTCAACGCGACCGAGAGCCGTCCGGCCCAGCACATGGCCCTGCGCGGGCCGGACAGTCCGCCGCTCCTGGTAAACGGCGCGGATATCCGCACGGAAGTCGCCGCAGAGCGCGAGCGCATGCTGGCCCTCGCGGAGGCGATCCGGTCGGGGGAGTTCCGGGGTTCGACGGGCGCGCGGATCCGGCACGTCGTCAACGTCGGCATCGGAGGATCGGACCTGGGTCTCGTCATGGCCATCGAGGCCCTCCGGGAGTACTGCACGACGGAGCTGCAGGTTCACTTCGTGTCCAACGTGGACGGGACCCAGCTGGCCGACGTCCTCGCCTCGGTGCCGGCGGCCGAAACCCTGTTCATCGTCTGTTCCAAGACCTTCGTCACCTGGGAAACTGCGTTGAATGCCAATGCGGCCCGCCGCTGGCTCCTGGACCAGCTGGGGGAGGGGGCCGTCGCACGGCACTTCGTCGCCGTGTCGGTGAACGCGCCGGCCATGGATGCCTTCGGCATCGCCGAGGCGCATCGCTTCCGGATGTGGGACTGGGTCGGCGGCCGCTATTCACTCTGGTCGTCCATCGGTCTCGCCATCGCCGTCGCGATCGGCAGCGAGCACTTCCGCGAGCTGCTGGCGGGCGCCCACGAGCTGGACGAGCATTTCCGGACGGCGCCCCTGGCCGACAACCTGCCCGCGCTGCTCGGCCTGATCGCCGTCTGGAACCAGAACCTGCAGGGCGCCACGAGCCAGGCGATCCTGCCCTACGACGCCCGGCTGCACCGCTTTCCGGCCTACCTGCAGCAGCTGGAGATGGAGAGCAACGGCAAGGGCGTCACCCGCGACGGTGGGCCCGTGCGGTGGGGCACCGGCGCGGTCATCTGGGGCGAGCCGGGGAACAATGCCCAGCACTCCTTCTTCCAGCTCCTGCACCAGGGCACGGCGAACTTCGCCGCGGATTTCGTCGCGCCGGCGGAGGGCTCGAGCCCGTACGTGGACCAGCACCTGGTCGGGCTCGCCAACCTCCTGGCCCAGGCCGAGGCCTTTGCCCGGGGCTACACGCTGGAGGCTGCCCAAGCGGAGCTGGCTGGCAGGGGCAGGACCCCGGACGAGGTGGAGCGCCTGGCACCCCACAAGATCCACCCCGGCAATCATCCCTGCAATGTGCTGCTTCTGCGGCGCCTAGACCCGCACGGCCTCGGCTTCCTGATCGCGCTCTATGAACAGAAGGTCTACGTGCAAGCCTGCATCTGGGGCATCAATCCCTTCGACCAATGGGGGGTGGAACTCGGCAAGGTACTGGCCACGGGGATGCACGCCGCGCTGGAATCCGCGACGGGCGACGGCCTGCCGCCCCTGGGGCGGGTCATCCGCCAATGGGTTAGGGACAGCTGAGGGCGAATTCTGTAAGCTTTGCCGGGGATTCTGGCGGGGTTGCAGGCCTGATGCGACGAGGAGCACGGAACGCTCGCGTAGGAGCGCCTTCAGGCGCGGCCTCCCGGCTATGGTCATGCCTTCTCGCCCTCTCTGCGGCCCTCTCTGCGGCCCTGGCGATGCCCGCCGGGGCCCAGACCCCGACCCCCACGCCCGAACAAATCCGGATGTTCCAGAGCCTGCCGCCCGACCAGCAGCAGGCCCTGCTCGAGCAGTTCGGGCTGACTGGCGACGGGGCCGATGAAGGTCTCGAGACGACCTCGTCACCTGCCGGCGCCAGCGTCCCGCCACAGACGGCCGGGTCCCCCGACAGCCTGCAGTCTGCGCTCAGGTCCGTGACGGAGCTGGCCGACCGGAACCTGATCCGGGGCGGCGACACGGTGCTGATCGATTTGCAGCTGCCGAAGGACGACGAGCTCGATGTGTCCCGGCCCCTGGCGCCCGGCGCAGCCCTGATCCGCCAGCGCACTCTCGCGGGTAATCCGTACAAGCTGGACAAGCTTGGCCAGCTGCGCATTCCGGGATTGTCCAATCCCATTCCGCTGGCTGGCCTGACTGCCAAGGAGGCGACCACGCGCCTGGTACTTGAGCCCGCTCTGGCCGGCCTCGACGTCAAGGTCACCTTGCTGGGGCTGGATCCCATCGGCGTCGACGCACTGAAGCCATTCGGCTACGGGCTGTTCGCCCGCGTGCCGACCACGTTTGCGCCAGCCGACGACATCCCCGTCCCGCCCGAGTACACGATTGGCCCCGGCGACACGGTCAAGGTCCAGCTCATCGGCAACGTCAAGGGCAACTATTCGCTGGTGGTCGGCCGGGACGGCGAGATCCGCTTCCCGGAACTGGGCCCAGTCACCGTGGCGGGCATGCCCTTCAACGAGCTGCGAAAGCTCATCGAGGAGACGGTCGCGGAGCAGATGATCGGCACGCGCGCCGTCGTCGGCCTGGGGGCCCTGCGCTCGCTTCGCGTCCTGGTGACCGGCGAGGCGCAAAAGCCGGGCTCCTTCACCATTAGCGGCCTGTCGACGATGACCAACGCGCTGCTGGCGAGCGGGGGGCCCACCCTGGACGGGTCGCTGCGTACCATCCAGCTGAAGCGCAATGGTCGCACCGTCGCCAGCCTGGATCTGTACGACCTCCTGCTTCGGGGGGATTCGCGCAACGATGCGCGCATCCTCTCCGGTGATGTGCTCTTCATCCCCCCTGTGGGCCCTACGGCCGGGGTCACTGGCGAAATCAGGCGGCCGGCGATCTACGAATTCAAGGGCGAAGCCACGGCGGGCGACCTGGTGGCGCTGGGCGGGGGCCTGCGGCCGGAGGCCGCACCGCAACTGGCCGTGATCGAGCGAATCGATCCGCGGGAAGGCCGGGTCCTCGTCAGCGTTGACCTCACCACCGACGCTGGACGCGCAACCCCGCTGCGTTCGGGCGACATCCTGCGAATCGATGCCGTGCGCGACACTCTGCACGATTCAGTAACCCTGGCTGGCCACGTCTACCGGCCGCGGGCCACCCCGTTCCGCGCCGGTTCCCGCCTCACCGACCTCATTCCCGGTGTCGAGGACCTGAGGCCGAACGCAGACCTGAACTACGTGCTGATCCGGCGGGAGTCATCTCCGGACCGGCAGGTCGTCGCCCTGTCGGCGGACCTGGCAGCGGCCTGGCGGGCGCCGGCATCGGCTGCCAATCCGGTACTCAACCCCCGCGACCAGGTGTTCGTCTTCGACAGGGAGGCAGATCGGGCCGTCCAGCTGGAGGCGTTGCTGGCAGACCTGCGGCGGCAGAGCACCAACGCCAGGCCCACGCAGATCGTCAACGTGGATGGCAGCGTGAAGATGCCTGGGACCTATCCGCTTGAAGCGGGCATGCGGGTGTCCGATTTGGTGCGTGCCGGCGGCAGCCTGGACGAGGCTGCCTTCGGGGCCTCGGCCGAGCTGGCGCGATACGAAGTGGTAAATGGCGAGACCCGGCGCACGGCGATGGTGCCCATCGACCTGGCCGCTGCCCTGGCCGGTGATCCGGCGGCAAACCTGGAACTGCAATCCTTCGACCTGCTGACGATCAAGCGGGTGCCCGACTGGGGCGAGCGGGAGATCATCACCATTGAAGGTGAAGTTCTCTATCCCGGCCGCTATGCGATCCAGCGTGGCGAGACGTTGGCGGCGGTGATCAAGCGCGCCGGAGGCCTGACCGACCTTGCGTTTGCCGAGGGCGTGGTGTTTACCCGGAGGGAGCTCAGGGAACGGGAGGCGCGGCAGATTGCAGCCCTTGCGGATCGCCTTGAGAAGGACCTGGCGGCGCTCGCCTTGCAATCCAGTCAGGCGTTGCCCGCGACCGCCCAGAGCAGCACGCAATCCCTGTCCATCGGCCAGTCGCTGCTCGCAGAGTTGCGAAATGCGGAGCCGGTGGGCCGGCTGGCGATCGATCTGCCCAGCGTTCTGGCCGATGACGGATCCAGCGTCGATATCCTCCTCAAGGACGAGGATCGACTCCTGGTGCCGCGCCGGAGCCAGGAGGTGACCGTCCTTGGCGAAGTCCAGACCGTGACGTCCCACCTCTACCAGCCGGACCTGGCCCGCAATGACTACGTCAACTTGAGCGGTGGCACCACGCAGAAGGCCGATACGAGCCGGATCTACGTGGTCAAGGCCAATGGCCGGGTCGTGGCCGGCTCGGGTAGCAGCTGGTTCCGGAATGACGGCAACGTGATCCGCCCGGGCGATACGATCGTGGTTCCTGTCGATACCGAGCGGCTGCCGGCATTGCCGCTCTGGACCTCGGTGACCAGCATCATCTACAACCTGGCTATCGCCGTGGCGGCGGTGAATTCGTTCTAGGCGATGTCCGGGGCAGCACAGTGATCGTCACCGCCATGCCGCAGCCACCCGTGACCCCGCGCCTTGCAGGCCGGTTCAGGGGTAGACCGCCGGCGTGTGACGGTGAAAATCCCGGGCCTTCCTCACCGTGTAGTCGGCCGGGAAGTAGCGCGGAATGACAGCGATTCCCGGTCCGATCCTATGGACGGCTGTCCGGCACCGTGCGGCCCTTGGGGTCACCCTGGTTGCTGCCGGCGCGGTTATTGGCCTCGGGCTGAGTTTCCTGTTTCAGCCCCAATACCGGGCAGAGGTCATCCTGCTACCTCAGACGAACCAGAACCAGCAGGGATTGCTGGGTTCCCTGACGGGCCAGTTTGGCGGCCTTGCCGGGCTGGCTGGACTCGATATCGAGTCCAGCGCAAGCAAGCACGAGGCACTTGAGGTCCTGAAGTCCCAGTCGTTGGTACGCGACTTCATTGCTGACCGGAACCTGATGCCTGTGTTGTTTGCCGACGAGTGGGATTCTTCCGGGGGCGCGTGGAAGGTCGACGGCCCCGAAATTCCGACCATCAATGATGCCTGGCGGGAGTTTGACACCAACATACGCGGCGTGCGGGAAGATCGCCGGACGGGCTCGGTTACGCTCGGCATCGTCTGGCATGACCCTGAGGTCGCCGCTGAGTGGGCTAATGACCTGGCTGCGCGCGCCAATGCGCGCATGCGTGACCGGGCTATCAAGGATGCGCTTCGCAGCCTCGCTTACCTGGAGAAGGAAGTGGAGAGCGCACGGGTTGTTGAGGTCAAGCAGGCCCTGTACAAGCTCATCGAGGGCCAGTACAAGACGATCGTTTTTGCGAAGGCCAATGAGGATTTCGCATTCAAGGTGGTTGACGCGGCATTGGCGCCTGACGAGGACGACTACGTCCAGCCCAAGCGGGCAGTCTTCGCCGCCGTTGGCGGGCTTTTGGGGTCGCTCTGTGCGGCGTTTATTGTGCTTCTTGACCTTCGCCGAATTGCGCCGCCAGCCGGCTAGTGCAGTTCCGATAGTGAGCGCGCAACTGGGGGGTGCATGAGGCCTGTCAACGCCATCGTCGAAAATCGCCGGGTCCGATTCGGCTTGATTGGCTGCGGAAGAATTTCTGCGAATCACATTGAGGCGCTCAAGCGTCATGCTGACCGCGCTGAACTCACGTGTGTCTGTGATGTTGACCCTCAGGTGTTGTCTCGGGTCGTGGAGCAGACGGGGGCCAGGGGATATTCGACACTGGATGACTTGCTGGAAGAATCGGCTTGTGACGCCGTAATCCTGTCCACGCCGAGTGGCCTTCATCCGATCCAGGCCATCAAGACCGCGCGCAGCGGTCGTCATGTGATCACCGAGAAGCCCATGGCTACGCGATGGCGCGATGGTCTGGAAATGGTCCGCGTCTGTGACGAAGAGGGCGTCCGCCTCTTTGTCGTCAAGCAGAACCGCAAGAACGTGACGCTTCAGTTGCTGAAGCGGGCGGTCGAAGGCGGCCGCTTCGGGCGCATCTTCCTGGTGACAATCAACGTCCTCTGGTCACGGCCCCAGGCGTACTACGACAGTGCAAAGTGGCGTGGGACCTGGGAGTTTGACGGCGGTGCGCTCATGAACCAGGCGAGTCACTACATTGACCTGGTGGACTGGCTGATTGGCCCGGTGGAGAGCGTACAGGCCTATGTCGCAACTCTCGCGCGAAATATCCAGGTCGAAGACACGGCTACGGTCGGCATTCGCTGGCGGTCAGGTGCGCTAGGCTCGGTGAATGTGACGATGCTGACATATCCCCGGAACCTGGAAGGCTCGATCACGATCATCGGCGAGAAGGGTACCGTTCGGGTCGGTGGGGTGGCCGTCAACGATATACAGCAATGGGAATTCGCCGACGCCCATCCGGATGATGAGCACGTCAGGCAGGCTAGTTACGAGACCACGTCGGTCTATGGCTTCGGCCATCCCCTGTACTACGACAACGTTATCAAGACGCTACGGGGCGAGGCGGAGCCTGAGACTGACGGCCGGGAAGGACTCCGGTCCCTGGAGGTCCTCATCGCGAGTTATCTTTCGGCAAGGGATGGCCGTCGGGTGGCCCTGCCACTCGACTACTGAGCGACCTCGGCGCGCTCTCCGCGCACACTACCGGGGTTCAGTTGGTACGCATGTGGGGCGATTTCGCAAGGCTGGGGACAGGAACTGCCATCGGGCAGTTGCTGGTGATCGCCACCATGCCCTTGCTGACCCGGCTCTACGATCCCGCTTCCTTCGGCATCCTGGGGTTGTTTCTGTCGTTCATTGCCGTAGCCATGATTCTTGTGGGCCTGCGCTTCGACCTGGCTATCGCGTCAGCGGATCATGATGAGCAGGCGGGTCGCATTCTGCGCCTGGCGCTCGTGGTCATTGTGCCAACCTCCCTGCTGGCCGCATTTGCATTGTGGCTGTTGATAAATGGCGACTGGTTCGGCTTCGGCCTGCTTCCCGTCCTGGCGCCGGTCGGGGCCGCGATTCTTCTGATATTCAGCGGAGTCTTCCTTGCCATTCGCTACTGGCACGTTCGAAGGCGTGGCTTTCACCATCTGAGCGTGGCGGCGGGGCTGCAGGGGGCCGGTCGTGCCGCAGCGCCGCTGCTGGTGGCATTCTGGTTACCAGGGTTCTGGGGGTTGTTTGCGGGTGAAGTTGCCGGCAGGATGCTGGGTCTTGGGCGGCTGATCCGAGAGGCGCGCGATGAATTGCTTATGCCCCGTGCCGGTGAGCTGCTGCGGACTGCCCGGGAGCAGTGGCGATACCCGGCAATCGTTCTCCCATCGAGCCTTGTAGACGCGCTGGCGACGGCTCTGCCGGCGCCATTTCTGGTATTTGCCTTCGGGCCCGTGGCCGCCGGCCAATTCGCGCTCGTTCAGCGCGTGGCGGCCGCACCTGCTGGACTGATCGCTGGAAGCTTCGCGGACGTCATCCATGGCCACGCTCTCGGTGGAGCCCGGGATGGAACGGCAATGCGCCGCCTGCTGTGGGCGTCGGCAGGACGTGTCGGCCTGCTCGGGGCATTGGTCTATGTGCCGGTTGTGGCCCTCGCGCCCACTGCATTTCCCTTGGTATTTGGCCGGGCCTGGGACGATGCGGGACTGATGCTTGCCATCCTGTCGCCCTACCTCTGGCTGGCATTGATTGTCAGCCCATTGAGTCGAATTCTTCTCGTGCGGCAGCGCGCCGAACTGAAGCTCGCGGCCGACCTGATTGGCCTGGCCGTGCCAGCTGTTGCTCTCTGGCTGACGCGCGACGCGCCCCTCCTGGTATCTATCGGGGCCTTCAGTTTCGGGAGCTGTATCGCTTACCTGTTCCATTTCGCCATGATCTGGGTTGCTGCCGGGCGGGCACCGGCCGAGGTCGGCGCAGCGACGGCAGAGGCCTAGACGCCATATGTGTGGAATTGCTGGTGTCGTTGGCGCTCGCGATGGAGCACCTTGGACGGGTCCGCTGCAGTCGGCGCTCGGCCGGCTGGCCAATCGCGGGCCGGATGACGCCGGGTTCACGCAGCTGCCGGGCGTCCTACTGGGGCACAGGCGACTCGCCATCCTGGATCTCAGTGCGGGCGGCCATCAACCCATGACAGTTGGCCGGCTCACAGTCGTCTTTAACGGGGAGATCTACAACTATCGAGAACTGCGCAGGGATCTGGAGTCAAGGGGTGTGGCATTTCGCAGCGATTCCGACACGGAGGTTCTGCTTCAGGCATGGAGCTTTTGGGGTGAGGACGCAGTGTCGCGATTCATCGGAATGTGGGCATTCGCAATTGTCGACACCGCGAGCCGGCAAGTGTTCCTGTCGCGTGATCCGTTCGGAATCAAGCCGCTCTACTTCGCCCACCGTGGAGGCGTCATCCTCTTCGCGTCGGAGATTCCGGCGCTTCTCGAGATGGGGTGCCCAGCCCAGCTGAACCTCAGTCGAGCTGTGGACTATCTGGTAACCGCGGCTACGGACCACACCGACGAGACGTTCTTTGGCGGCGTTCGTCAGCTCTCCGCGGGACACAATCTGACCATTGACCTGGCCACTGGTGGCACCAGGCTGCGGCGCTTCTATTCACTCCCGGGCAGCCGGCAGCCGGCCGCGGTAGCCGATTTCGCCGTGACCCTGGAGAGATCCGTGGAGATGCACTTGCGCAGCGATGTCCCGGTGGGAACCTGCCTGTCAGGGGGGTTGGATTCCTCGGCCGTGGCCGCGTTGGCCGCTCGAAGCCTGGCGACATCTGCTCCTGGTTCGCGCTTTGCGGCGGTAACGTCGCGGGTGGACGAGCCCGGGCTCGACGAGACGGCCTTTGCGGGAAAGGTGGTTGATCGTTGGGGCCTGGACTGGCACATAACCTGTCCCCAATATGCGGATTTTCGGGAACATATCGGTGCGTGCCTTGACGTCCAGGGCGAGCCTGTTGGCGGGCCTTCCGTCTTCATGCAGTACTGGGTGATGAAAAAGGCCCATGAGGTGGGGCTCAAGGTGATGCTGGATGGTCAGGGAGGTGATGAAACGCTGCTGGGCTACGAGCGCTACTACGTTGCCTATTTCCTGGACCTGCTTCGCCGAGGCCATCTTACGCAGCTCGTCAATGAATTCCGGCTATCGGCCAGGCACTCCCGCCTCAGCCTCGCCCGCTTGTCGGCCTTTGTTGCTTACTTTGGCGTGCCGGCCGTGCGCCGCCGGCATGCCAGGCGACGGTCGTCATTTCTGGGTGATGAGGCCTGGAAGCGGGTCGAGTCGACGGTGGACGAGATGTCTTCAGGTTACTTCTCCATCGACCGATTGCAGCGACTGGAAATCGAAAGGTACTGCCTCCCACACCTGTTGCGATATGAGGACCGTAACTCCATGGCGTGGAGCATCGAAGCGAGGGTACCGTTTGTCTCGCCGCCGGTTGTGGAGACTGCCCTGGCGCTGCCCGCGGAGGAGAAGATCAAGAATGGCTTCACCAAGCATGCACTTCGGGTCGTGGCCAGCGGAATCCTTCCGGAAGAAGTAGCGTGGCGTCGCGGCAAGCTGGGCTTCGAGGCCCCAGTCACCAACTGGATGCGTGAGCACGCGAACGTAGCCAGGGAGACCGTGAGCGGGTCGCCGCTGATTCGTCGGCTTGCGGAGGGCGAGCTGGCCTATGACCGCGTCAATGTGGAAATGCAGTGGCGGCTGTTCAATCTGGCCCACTGGGGAGACAGGTTCGGAGTCTCCCTATGATGGGCAAATCTGCCGACTGGATGCCACTTGCTGCCGCGAGCCGCGTTGGGCAGTTACCGGCAACTATCCGGACAGCCATTTCGCTCATCCTGGCTTCCGTCGCGTTGCGACTCGTCCTGGACGATGCCTATGAGACCACCATCCTGGAGTACTTCGCACCTGACGCCGCCTATGACCAGGGGGGGCTCGGCCGAATCCTGGTCTCCTACGTCCTGACCGTAGTGGTTGCCTGCCTGCTCGCGCTTGACATTACTCGTCGGCCCGGGCCCGGATCCGTTCCGATGCTCCTGTATTTCGGCCTCGTCGCTGCGCCCATGCTGACGCTGTATCGGTTCGGGGCCGACTATGCAGATCTGGGATTCGTAGGGGCAATCGCGGGCTGCATTTGTGTCGTCGTGCTGACGAGGCAGGCATTGCCGGACGTCGTGTTCTCGCCAGCAAGTCGGGCATCGAGGGTAGTGCTGATTTGCATGGCGCTGGCAGTTACCGTTTACGTCTATGGCGGCCTCGTCGCTACCGGAGGCCTGGCAAGGCTCAACTTCGATCTGGATCTCGTGTACGAGGTCCGCGACGATTTGGCCCTTTCGACCCTTCCGCTGGGCGACTACCTCATTGCGTGGCAGGCGCAGGTCATCAATGTCGCGGCGCTGGTTTTTGCCTTGCATCGGCGCAAAGTCGTGCTGTCGGCCCTCGTG
>CAZTGY010000074.1:0-10175 GCA_964613445.1 uncultured Chromatiaceae bacterium
GCTCTGGATCAGCAGTTCGTCCGGAAAGTGCATGATGAACCGTCGGTTCGGATCCAGGTCGCCCGTGGAGTGGAGGCCCCGGACGAACTTGTCGTCCCGCTCGATGCGCTGGAGCGCGGCCTTGCCCATGCGCGTCATCAGTCGCATGTTCGCGGCCACATAGGCGCTGTCGGTGATCTCCACCCCGCAGCGTGCATAGGGCGAGGCGATCGGGCCCATGCAGTAGGGCACCACATACATCGTCCGTCCCTGCATGGCGCCCGCAAAGAGCCCGTCCATCTTCGCGTGCGCCTCTCCTGGCGACATCCAGTTGTTGTTGGGCCCCGCTGCATCGCGGCCTGGGGTGCAAACGAAAGTGAGGTGCTCAACGCGGGCGACATCGGACGGGTTGGAGCGGTGGAGGTAGCAATTGGGGTAGGTCTTCGGGTTCAGGGGCAGGAGGTCGCCGTTCGCGACCATCTGGTCGAGCAATGCCTGGTACTCTTCATTCGAGCCGTCGCACCAGTGGATACTTGCCGGTTTCGTGAGTGCGGCTACGTCTTCTACCCAGCGGCGAAGCGCTGCATTACTCGTCGTCATCAGATGTCCTTGCCTGAGTTCTGTCGTGGGTGCGGCGACCGACGCACATTCTTCGGGTTTGATCGCGCGGTGTGGGTCGCCGGTCGCGCGAGGTCCGATATTATACAGATCGGTCCCCCATGGTCAGAGGGCGGGGCTGCCAGGCACCGGATTCCGGCGTCTGGTGTCAACATATGCTGGGTTTTGGGCATTGATTCTGGCCATTTTACCGCTCCACTAGCGAGGACTTGACGATTCCATCCGCTGCATTTACTTGCCTGGCGATAGAAACGGCTACCGACCAGCCGAGTATCGCGCTGCTGCGCGGGGACTCCCTCACCGTGCGGGAGTCCCGCGGTCTGCGTGCGCCATCCCGTAGCGTGTACGAGTGGGCCCACGAGCTCCTGGACGCATCGTCGGTTTCCCTTGCCGAGCTGGACTGCCTGGCCTTTGGTGCCGGCCCCGGCAGTTTCACGGGCGTTCGGGTGGCCGTTGCCGTTGCCCAGGGGCTGGGCTACGCCACGAACCGGCCGGTGTGCGCCGTGTCGACCCTGGCGGCACTCGCCGCGGGCGCGTTCCGGCAAACGACCGCTGACGCCGTGGCCTGTTGCCTGGACGCGCACATGGGCGAAGTCTATGTCGGAGTCTATCGCCGTGATGTGGAGGAGGGTGTCCGGGAGCTGCGTCCCGACGTCCTCGAGGCGCCCGACGCCGTCGCATTGCCCGGGGACTGGGCCTGCTTTGCCGCGGGGCCCGGGTGGGCTGCCTATCCCGAACTTGCCGCCAGGCTGCGGAGCCGGCTAACCGGCATGGGTCCCGACCTGCTCCCGTCGGCCGCCGACGTGGCCAGCCTGGCAAAGTCGCGCTTTCTGGCGGGCAGGATGGTGCCGCCTGCCGAAGCGCGGCCCAACTACCTGCGCCATCGTGTGGCGACCGTCGCAAAGGCCGTTCCGGCCGGTAGGATTGACTGATGAATATTCGTGCGGCGAATGTCCTGGGTGCCCTGGCTTGTGCCGGGCTCATGGCCTACGCGTTGTACGCGCAGCACGTTCTCGGTCTGGAGCCCTGCCCGCTCTGCATCTTCCAGCGCGTTGCGGTGATTGCCCTGGGGAGTCTCTTTGTCCTCGCGGCCCTCCACCCTGCCGGCAACTCGGGCAGGCGCGTCTATTCTGTACTGCTTGGTCTCGTTGCCATCGCTGGGGCTGGCGTGGCCGGCCGGCATGTATGGCTGACCACCCTGCCGCCGGAACGCGTACCTGCCTGCGGGCCCGGACTCGACTTCATGCTTCAGTCATTCCCGTTGCGGGAAGCCCTGGCCATGGTTCTTTCCGGGTCGGGGGAGTGCGCCGCGGTGGAGTGGCGCTTCCTTGGTCTGAGCATGCCTGGCTGGGTGCTGGTCGCCCTGGTGTGCCTGGGCGCCTTCGGGGTGGCCTGCAACTGGCGCGCCGGCCGGTCTGGCAGGGCGATCGCCAGCCCGTGACGTTCAGCCGAGGAGGCGCTCCAGGATTTCGCGATAGACGCCACGCAAGATTCCGATGTCTGCCACGGGAATCTGCTCGTTCGGTTTGTGAATCGTGGCATTCACGGCGCCGAACTCCACGACGTGGGTGCCGCTGGGCGCAATGAACCGGCCGTCGGAAGTCCCGCCGCCGGTGGACAGCTCCGGAATTACGCCGGTCAACCGGGTGACGGCGGCTGCAACCGTATCAATCAGGACGCCCGGGGGCGTGAGGAAAGGCTCACCGGAGAGATGCCAGTCGAGCGTGTAATCGAGCTTGTGCGCGCGAAACAGCTCCTCGATGTGCTGGCGGAGCTGTTCGTGGGTCCAGACTGTCGAGTAACGGATGTTGAAGCGTGCTGACAGGGACCCCGGCGTCACGTTGACCGCGTCGCCTATGCTCTCGAGCTTCACCACCTGGAAGCTGGACGGCGGGAAGAACGCATTGCCGCTGTCGAGCGGACTGGCGTACAGCGCCGTCAGTACCGGCGCGAACGCCTGGATCGGGTTGCGTGCCAGCTGGGGATAGGCGACGTGGCCCGCAAGCCCGTGGACGGTCAGGATGCCGCTCAGGGATCCGCGCCGCCCGATCCGGATGGTGTCGCCGAGCTCCTTCTCGCAGGAGGGCTCGCCGATGACGCACCAGTCCAGCCGTTCTCCCCGGTCCTTGAGGAGCTGCATTACCCGCTTCGTGCCGTCCTGCGCCTTGCCTTCCTCGTCGCTGGTGATCAGGAAGGCAATCGAACCGCGATGGGCGGGCGTGCTGCCCACGAAGTCGGTCGTTGCGTCCACCATGGCAGCGAGACCGGCCTTCATGTCGGCAGCGCCCCGCCCATAGAGCACGCCGTCCCGCACGACGGGTTCGAACGGCTCGGAGCGCCACTCGCCCCGTGGTCCCGGAGGGACTACGTCGGTGTGTCCGGCAAAGCACAGTACGGGTGCTGCGGCTCCGCGCCGTGCCCAGAGATTGGTTACCTCGCCGAACTGAAGGACCTCCACGGCGAAGCCCGCGTCGCGAAGGCGGGCGGCAAGCAGTTCCTGGCAGCCAGCGTCATCAGGAGTCACCGAGGACCGGCGGATCAGGTCGCAGGCGAAGTCGACAGTTTCCTTCATGATTCTTCGGCCTGACTCAGTCGCTGCGCAGGAGATCGTTGAGCGAAACCTTGGCCCGCGTCCTGGCATCGACGCGCTTCACGATCACGGCGCAGTAGAGGCTGCAGCGACCCCCGTCTGAGGGCAGGTTTCCCGGGACCACGACGGCGCCGGCGGGGACCCGGCCGTAGAGCACCTCGTCCCTGGCCCTGTCGTAGATGCGCGTGCTCTGCCCGATGAAGACGCCCATCGAGATCACGGCGCCTTCCTCGACGACCACTCCTTCGACGATTTCGGAGCGGGCGCCAATAAAGCAGTTGTCCTCGATGATCGTCGGCCCAGCCTGCACGGGTTCGAGCACCCCGCCAATTCCCACGCCACCCGACAAATGCACGTTCCGGCCAATCTGGGCGCAGCTGCCGACGGTGGCCCAGGTATCGACCATCGTGCCGCTGTCGACGAAGGCGCCGATGTTCACGAAGGAGGGCATCAGCACCACATTGCCCGCAACGTGGGCGCCGTGCCTGACGATTGCGCCGGGCACGACGCGGGTTCCGGCCGCCGCAAACTGCTCCTGGCTCCAGTCGCGGTACTTCAGCGGCACCTTGTCGAAATAATCGGTCACACCCGCTGGCATGCGCACACTTCGCTCGATTCCAAAGTGCAGCAGGACAGCCTTCTTCAACCACTGGTTGACGATCCACCCCTGGGGAGTCTTCTCGGCAACACGGGCGTCACCGCTGTCGAGCCGGGCAATGGCGCCGGATACGGCCGAGCGAAGCTCCGGCTCGGCGTTGGGCAGGTCGAGTGTCGCCCGCTTCTCGAAGGCTGTCTCGATGACGTGCTGAATGCTGGGCTGATTCACAGGATTCCATCCGCAACTGATTATCGGGTCAGGGGTCAAGCCGTGCTGTCGAGCGCCCGGGTCACCGCCTGCTTGAGGCGATCGGAAAGTTCGGGATCGAGAGGGGCGCCGGCCGCATCCGTCACATAGAAGACATCCTCGGCGCGCTCTCCCACGGTGAGGATCTTTGCGGCCTGAATGCCGACGCGATGATTGCGCAGCACTTGTCCGACCTGGTAGAGGAGGCCGGGGCGGTCGCTTGCGACGATTTCCATCACCGTGCGGTCGTTCGTCTCGTCCGTGGCGAAGCTGACGAGCGTTGGGGTCGAGAACATGCGGACCTGGCGGGGCGGACGGCGGGTCACGCGCAGGGCCTTCTCTTCGCCTGCAGTGATTGCCTGTTCCAGCCGGCGCAGGATCTGATTGCGGCGCTCGTCGTCGCGAATCTGTTCCCCGGCATTCTCCAGGACTACGTAGGTGGACAGGCTGAAGCCATTGGCGAGCCGGATGATGCGGGCATCGGCGATGTTCAGTCCAAGTTCGTCCAGTACCGCGGTGGCCGTGGCGAAGGTCGAGCGGTCCTGGGGGGCGTAGACGACGACCGAGGTGCCGGCTCCTGACGCCTCGTCCTGGACACCGACCAGCACCCGTCGTCCCTCGTCTTCCCGGGCCGCGAGGAGCCTGGTGTGCCAGGCGATCTCCTCCGGCCGGCAGCGCAGGAAATAGTCGTCCCCCAGTTCCGTCCAGATCTCGTCGACCCGGGGCACCGGTACGCCGGAAGCGCCAGGCAGGGACCGCGCCGCGGCCTTTCGCTCCGCGATCAGTTCGTCCCTGTCGATCGGGTTCTCCAGGCCGCGCCGGAGAGCTCGCTTGGCCTGGCCGTAGAGTTCCTCAAACAGCTGTGCCTTCCACGAGTTCCAGAGCTTCGGGTTCGTGCCCCGTACGTCTGCGACAGTCAGCAGGTACAGGTAATCCAGGTGGACCTCATCGCCGATCAGGCCGGCGAAGTCCCGGATGATGGCAGGGTCGCTGATGTCGCGCTTCTGTGCCGTCAGCGACAGCAGCAGGTGGTTGCGCACGAGCCAGGCCACGAGCCGGGCGTCGTACCGGCTCATGCCATGCTCGAGAACGAAGGACTCCGCGTCCAGGGCGCCGAGTTCAGAGTGGTCGCCGCCCCGTCCCTTGGCGATGTCATGAAACAGTCCGGCGAGGTAGGCGAGTTCCGGTGCCGGCAGGCCCTGCATGATCTCCGAGCAGCGCGGGAATTCGTGGTTGTAGCGGTCCAGCGCGAATCGCCGCAGGTTGCTGACGACAAAGAGCGTGTGCTCATCCACCGTGTAGGCGTGGAAGAGATCGTACTGCATGCGACCGACGATCCGGCCGAAGGCGGGTACATAACGGCCCAGCACTCCGTAACGGTTCATGCGCCGGAGTTCGTGCGTGACGCCCTCCTTGGCGCGCAGGATCTGCAGGAACAGCCGGTGGTTACGGGGGTCCTGCCGGAACTCGTCGTCAATCAGGTTCAGACTGCGCCGAATGAGGGAAATCGTTCCCGCACTCACGCCCTTGAGCTCCGGGCTCTGCTGGAGGATGAGGAACAGTTCCAGCAGTGCAGATGGCGTCCGGTCGAAGGCGCCATCATCAGCGACCTGGAGGAACCCGTTGTGGACACTGAAACGCTCGTTGAGTGGCACGGCTTCCGCGTCGGGGTCGTTGAGGATGGCCTCCTGGAACTGCTGGAGCAGCATTTCGTTCAGGCGGCTCAGGTCCATGACCGTGCGGTAATAGCGCTGCATGAACTGCTCGACGGCGAGCATGTACGTCGCGTCCTGGTAGCCGAACAGCTGGGCAATTCGGCTCTGATGGTCGAACAGCAGCCTGTCCTCGTGGCGGCCCGTGAGCAGGTGAAGCGCGAAGCGAATTCTCCAGAGGAACTCCCGGCCCTGAATGAGCAATCGCAGCTCTGGCGGACTAAGGAAGCTGCGGCTGACCAGGTACTCCAGGTCGCCACGACCGTACTCCCGGAGGGCGACCCAGCTGATGGTCTGGATGTCGCGCAGGCCGCCGGGACTACCTTTCACGTCGGGCTCGAGATTGTAGGCGGTGTCGTCGTAGCGGTGATGGCGACTCTGCTGCTCGCGGATCTTGCCTTCGAAGAACTGCCGCGACGGCCAGACCTTGCCGGGGGCAATTGTAGCCTGCATTTCCCACAGCAGGTCCTCGGAGCCTACCAGCAGCCGGGCCTCCATCAGTGTGGTTATGACGGTGAGGTCATTCCCCGCATCCTGGCCGCACTCGGCAGCGCTGCGGACGCTGTGGCGGATCTCGATACCGGCGTCCCAGAGCAGGGTCAGGAAATCCGAGAGGCTGTCCGGCGGGGGAGGGGTACTCCGGGGTGGAGTCAGGACGAGCAGGTCGACGTCCGAGTAGGGATGCAGCTCGCCCCGGCCGTAGCCGCCGACGGCCACCAGGGCGCAGTCAGCATGGTCAGGGTCGCCCGCCCGCCGCCATGCTTCGCAGACCACCAGGTCCACCAGGGCAGCCCGGTCGGCCACGAGTCGCGCTGCCGTTTCGCCGGCGAGGAAACGCTGCTTCAGGGCCGAATTGCCCGCGTTCAGGACATGTCTCAGGATGACCCTGGCATCCCCGTCAGCGTGGAGGAGGCCGCGCACGGCAGGCCAGTCGAACGCGGTGCCGTCAGCGTGAAGGACGGTGGATGCCAGGTGCCGCGCGTCGTCGGACATGCTCAGCGCGGGACTGGCGGCCGCGTTCATCGTCGTTCGTCCGCGCCAAGCGTCAGTACCTCGCAGCCATCCTTGGTGATCAGCACCGTGTGTTCCCACTGGGCTGAAAGCGAGTGATCCCGGGTGACGACCGTCCAGCCGTCCGGCAGGAGCCGGACGTGGCGCTTGCCGACATTGACCATCGGTTCGATCGTGAAGGTCAGTCCCTCGCGTAGTTCGAGGCCAGTGCCTGCTTCTCCGTAGTGGAGGACCTGGGGGTCTTCATGAAATATCCGGCCGATGCCGTGGCCGCAGTACTCACGGACCACGCTGAAGCCCTGGGCCTCGACATACCGCTGGATGACGTGGCCGATGTCACCGAGGCGCTTGCCGGGCCGGGCCTGCTCGATCCCGAGCCAGAGCGCGTCGTGGCAGGTCTTGACGACCCGTTCGCCCTGGATCGTGCCCTTGCCGACAAAGAACATCCGGCTGCTGTCCCCATGGAAGCCGTCCTTGATGACGGTAACGTCCACGTTGACGATGTCCCCGGACCGGAGCTTCTTGTCACCCGGGATCCCGTGGCATACCACGTGGTTCACGGAGGTGCAGATGGACTTGGGGAAGCCACGGTAATTCAGGGGAGCCGGGATGGCATGCTGCACATCCACGATGTAGTCGTGGCAGATCCGGTCCAGCTCGTCCGTCGTGACCCCGGGCTGGATACAGGGGCCGATCATGTCGAGGACCGCGGCAGTGAGGCGGCCGGCTACCCGCATGGCGTCCTGCTCGGCCGGGGTCTTGATCGTGATGCTCATCCTTGACGAAACCTGGCGTGGCCGGGGGGTGGGAGCCCCAGGGGCGGGACCAGGGGGGTCGGACCAGGGACCGGAACCGCGTTGTGACCGTTAATCGGCTATGGTATAAAGCGCGCGCCCTAGAGGCAACGAAATCCACACGCGTTCCGTCACGTCTGGCTGGGTGCCGTCCCCCGTTTCGGGAGCCGGTTGCCGGATGGGGACCGCGGCGGCCCTAACCCGAAGCAACTTGAGAGGCCCTGTTCGGAGGCCGGTCAACGACTGGTCCCGGGCGCAGGTCTCCGAAGGAGATCCCATGACTGACGTGAGCATGCGCCAGATGCTCGAGGCCGGTGTGCATTTTGGCCACCAGACTCGCTACTGGAACCCCAAGATGGGCCCGTACATTTTCGGGGCCCGCAACAACATCCACATCATTAACCTGGAACATACCGTTCCGCTGTTCCGCAAGGCAACCACGTTCATCCGGTCCCTCGCTGCAGACGGTGGCCGGATCCTGTTCGTCGGTACCAAGCGGTCCGCGCGCGATTCCGTGAAAGTCCAGGCCGACCGGTGCGGCATGCCTCACGTCAACAATCGCTGGCTGGGCGGCACGCTGACCAATTTCAAGACCGTGAAGCAGTCCATCAAGCGCCTCGAGGATCTCGACGCCATGGAGCAGGATGGCCGCTTCAGCAAGCTGACCAAGAAGGAAGTCCTGGAGCGCCGCCGGGAGCGCGAGAAACTGGAGCGCAGTCTCGGTGGCGTGAAGACCATGGCCACGCTGCCGGACGCGATCTTCGTGATCGACGTGGGTCACGAGAAGATTGCCGTGCATGAGGCGAACAAGCTGGGCATTCCCGTCGTCGGCATCGTGGATACCAATTCGTCTCCGGATGGCGTCCAGTACATGATCCCGGGCAACGACGACGCCATGCGCGCTGCCGAGCTGTACGCCATCGCCATTGCCGACGCCGTGCTCGAGGGCAAGGCTTCGATTCCGGCATTGCCTGTGGGCGAAGACGACTTCGTCGAGCTCGACGCCGAAGGCCGGCCCAAGTCCTCGCCTGAAGGGCGACGCCCTGCACCCGCCAAGCGCCCGGCCCGCAAGCCGGGGTCTGCACCCGCCGGGGCACCCCGCGCCCGAGCCAAGAGCGCCAAGGCTGCCGGCAACGCCGACGCTGCTCTGGCTGCCGGCGATTCCGGGAGCCCAGATGCAGCGCCGGACTCCAGCGATACGGAGGCCCAGGCCTGAGCAGGCGGGAGAGTCACCATGTCCATCGCAGCAAACCTCGTCAAGGACCTCCGCGACCGCACAGGCGCCGGAATGATGGAGTGCAAGAAGGCGCTCGTTGATTCCAGCGGCAACATTGATGCGGCTGTGGAGTTGCTCCGCACCCGCGGCCAGGCCAAGGCCGAGAAGAAGGCGGGGCGCATTGCTGCCGAGGGCCAGATCCTGACGGCAGCGGGTCCCAAAGGTGATGCCACGGTCATCATGGAGGTCAACTGCGAGACCGACTTCGTCGCCAAGGACGAAAACTTCCAGCGCTTCGCGCAGGCGGCGGCGAACCTGGCTGCCCGCGAACAGCCCGCCTCGGTCGAGCAGTTGATGTCACTGAAGCTTCCGGAGGGGCAGTCCCTGGAGGAGGCCCGTCGCGACCTCGTCGCGAAGATCGGCGAGAACATCGGCATTCGGCGCTTCGAGTATGTCCGGCCCGCCGGCAAGCTCGCTGGCTACTTCCATGGCACCCGAATCGGGGTGCTGGTGGACGTGGAGGGTGGCGACCCCGACCTGGGCAAGGACCTGGCCATGCACATTGCGGCCAGTAACCCCCGCTACCTGTCGCCGGACGAGGTCCCCGAGACCTTGCGGGCCAACGAGCGCCGCATCCTTGCGGAGCAGGCTGCCGGCGAGGGCAAGCCGCCCGAGATAGTGGCCAAGATGGTGGAAGGCCGCCTGCGCAAGTACCTGAACGAGATTGCCCTCGTCGGGCAACCCTTCGTCAAGGATCCGGACACGTCAATTGCCAAGCTGCTCAAGGACCGGGGAGCCCGCGTTCACCGGTTCGTGAGGCTGGAGGTGGGCGAGGGGATCGAGAAGAAGTCGGAGAATATTGCCGAGGCCGTGGCGGCCATGCATTCCCAGGGGTGACGTTGGCCCCCGACCCGGGGAGCCGGGCCGAACCCGAAGCGGCCAATTCCGGTAGAATCGCGGCACTTTCGAGCTTCAACCCCTCTGGTCGCGCACGGTTTCTGGCCAATGAATGACTCACAACTCCTCTACCGGCGCATCCTGCTGAAGCTCAGTGGAGAGGCGCTGATGGGAGGGGGTGACTATGGCATCGATCCCGACGTCCTCTCCCGCATCGCCAGCGAAGTCAAGGAAGTCCGTGACCTGGGTGTGGAACTCGGCATCGTCATCGGCGGCGGCAACATCTTTCGCGGCGCCGGGCTGGCTCGTGCAGGCATGGACCGGGTTACCGGTGACCACATGGGAATGCTGGCGACGGTCATCAATGCGCTCGCCCTCCAGGATGCCCTGGAGCGGGTCGGCTGCCATGCGCGCGTAATGTCCGCGCTGCAGATCCACGAGGTCAGCGAGGACTACATTCGCCGCCGGGCGATCCGCCACCTGGAGAAGGGGCGGGTCACGATCTTTGCAGCCG
>CAZTGY010000075.1:0-2862 GCA_964613445.1 uncultured Chromatiaceae bacterium
TACGCACCATGGCGATCCTGAAAATCCTCGAGTACCCCGATCCACGGCTCCGGATCAAGGCCGCCCCGGTCGATGCGGTAAATGACGACATCCGCCAGTTGGCCGCCGACATGCTGGAAACCATGTACGCCGCGCCCGGTGTCGGCCTGGCTGCCACCCAGGTGGACCGGCACATCCGCCTGGTCGTGATGGACGTGTCCGAAGCCAGGGATCAGCCCCACGTGCTGATCAATCCCGAGATCCTGTCCCGCGAGGGCACCGAGACCGGCGATGAGGGCTGCCTGTCCGTCCCGGGGGTCACCGAGGGCGTGGCCCGCGCCGCGCGCATCCGGGTCCGGGCCCTGGACGCGGCCGGCCGGCCGCTGGAACTCGAGGCGGAGGGCCTGCTTGCCGTCTGCATCCAGCACGAGATGGATCACCTGGTCGGCAAGCTGTTCGTGGATTACCTCTCGCAACTGAAGCGCCAGCGGCTGAAGAAGAAGGCAGCGAAGGCGCGGCGGCGGGACGGCGGCGCCGAGGCCGAGCGGGAAGGCCCTGCGCGCGACCGGGTTCCCGTCATCTGAACGGGCGCATCATCTTCGCCGGGTCGCCGGCCTTCGCGACGCCCACACTCCAGAGACTCGTGGACTCAGGCCACCCCCCTGTGGCGGTCCTCACCCAGCCGGACCGTCCAGCAGGCCGCGGGCGCACCGTCGGCGCCGGTCCCGTGAAACAGCTGGCCCTGGACCTCGGGCTGCCTGTCCTCCAGCCCGCCACCCTGAAGACCGACGAGGCCCAGGCCACGCTCCGTGCGCTCGAGCCTGACCTGATCGTGGTGGTGGCCTACGGCCTGCTGCTGCCGGCCGCCCTGCTGGCGCTCCCGCGGCTCGGTTGCGTGAACGTGCACGCGTCGCTGCTGCCCCGCTGGCGCGGTGCATCGCCGATCCAGGCTGCCGTGCTGGCTGGCGACCCGGAGACCGGCGTCAGCATCATGCAGCTCGAGGCCGGCCTGGACACAGGTCCCGTCTACGCCACGGCGAAAGTGGCCATCGGTGCGGAGGAAACGGCCGGCGAGCTCGAGGCGCGGCTGGCCCGGCTGGGTGCCGACACGTTCGGCAACCTGCTGGAAGAGCTGCTCCGCGGCCGCCTGCGACCCGTGGCCCAGGCGGACGCGGGCGTCACCTACGCGCGCCGCATCAACAAGGCGGAGGCCCGCATCGACTGGCATGAGCCCGCCGTGGTGATTGCCCGGCGCGTGCGCGCCTGGAACCCGTGGCCTGTGGCCGAGACCGGGCTGGACGGGCAACAGCTCCGTTGCTTCGCCAGCGAGGTGGCCAGCGATGGCTCGCCGGATGCGGCCCACGTACCCGGCCAGGTCCTGGCCAGCGACGCGCGTGGCATCGAGGTACAGGCTGGCGCCGGGCGGCTGCGGCTTCGCACGGTGCAGGCGCCCGGTCGCCAGCGCATGGCGGCGGCCGATTTTGCGCGCGGCCGTGCGCTCGTCGGCAAGGTCCTGGGCTGATGTCGGCAGGCGCGCACACCCGGGCCCTCGCGGCGCGGGCGGTTGCGGCCGTTCTCGCCCGGGGCCAGACCCTCGATGCGGCGCTCGATGCCGTGCTCTCGGGCGCGGCCCCGGACGCGCGGGAGCTGGCAGACCGTGACCGTGCCCAGGTCCGGGCGCTGGCCTTCGGCGCAGTCCGCAGTCACCACCGCCACCAGGCACTGCTCAGGGTGCTGCTGAAGAAGCCGCTCCAGGGCGACGACCGCACGCTCGAAGCGCTGCTCTCGGTGGGCTTGTTCCAGCTGGAGGATCCGGACCAGCCGGATCACGCGGCAGTGTCAGCCACGGTCGACGCCACCCGGTTGCTGGGCGAGGAACGGGCGGCGGGCCTGGTGAATGCGAGCCTGCGCCGCTACCAGCGCGAAGCTCCCACCCTGCAGGACGTGCTCCGCGCTGACCCCGCGGCCTGGCATTCCCACCCGCAGTGGCTGCTGGACCGGTTGCGGGCTGACTGGCCCGAACGCTGGCAGGCGATCGTCGCCGCCAACCAGCAACGTCCGCCGCTCTGGCTGCGGGTGAACCGCAATCGCACGAGCGTGGGCGACTACGCGGCCCGGCTCCGCGAGGAACTGGGCGTCGGCGGCACCCCGCTGGACGGATTTCCAGACGCGCTGCGGCTCGACTCGGGAGTCCCGGTGCAGCGCCTGCCCGGTTTCGACGCAGGGCTGGTCACCGTGCAGGACGCCGCGTCCCAGCTGGCAGCACCGCTGCTCGCGCCGGAGCCCGGGATGCGCGTGCTCGACGCCTGCGCCGCGCCGGGTGGCAAAGCCACCCACCTGCTCGAGGTGGCAGGGGGCAAGCTCGAGCTCGTGGCCGTGGACATCGCTGCCGGCCGCCTGGCCCTGGTGGAGAGCAACCTCCGGCGGCTCGGCCTCAAGGCGACATTGCTCGCCGGGGACGCCACCCTGCCTGCCGCCTGGTGGGACGGCCGGCCCTTCGACCGCATCCTCGTGGACGCTCCCTGCACGGCCACGGGGGTGATCCGCCGCCACCCTGACATCAAGCTGCTGCGCCGGCCCGGGGACGTGGCGGGCTTCGTCAGCCGCCAGCGGCTGTTGCTGGACCGGCTCTGGCCGTTGCTGGCGCCCGGCGGCCGGCTGCTCTACAGCACCTGCTCGCTGCTGCGGGCGGAAAACCAGGCCGTCGTCGGGGATTTCCTGGCGGCCGGCACGGCCCAGTTCCAGCCCGGGACGCCCGCCCCGGGCTTGCAGCTGCTGCCGGGAGACCGGGATACCGACGGGTTCTACTATGCTCTAATGGGCGCTGTGAACCCGGCGATGGCAGACCGCTGAACCATCGACCCCACGTTGTGCCGGGGACAC
>CAZTGY010000075.1:2872-10125 GCA_964613445.1 uncultured Chromatiaceae bacterium
CACCAGCAACGTGCAGAAAAGCAACAACTACCATTACAGACCCGTCGCGGCACTCGTTGTCCTCATCGGGCTGCTGTGCTCCGGGCCCCTGCGCGCCCAGGAGACCGGGGTCGAGATCCGCAACGCGAGCACGCACCTGGACGCGGGCGTCTGGTATCTCTCCGCCCGCATCGACTACCGCCTGAACCGGGAGACCCTCGAGGCGCTCCAGAACGGCATCCCCCTGACCTTCGAGCTGCAGGTCGAGCTGACCCGCCAGCGCAACTGGCTGCCGGATGAGGACGTGGCGCAGCTGCGCCAGGATTTCGAGCTGTCCTGGCAGCCACTCTCCCGTGGCTATCTCGTGCGCAACAAGAACAGTGGCGACCAGCGCGCCCACACCACGCTCTTCGCCGCCCTGAAGGATCTCGGGCACATCACCGACCTCCCGCTGATCGATGCAGCCCTCGTGGATGATGCCGAAAACTACGAGCTGGGCCTTCGCGCCGCGCTGGACCAGCAGCAGCTGCCCGGGCCCCTGCGCATGCTCGCCTTCTGGGACGACGACTTCACGCTGGAAAGCGAGTGGTACCGGTGGGACCTGCGCACGGGTGAAAAGCGATGACGCCCGTCGACCGGCGGAGGCTGAAGCGCTACGGGATGTTCGCGATCGCGGCCGGCGGCGTCGTGATGGGGGTCGGGGCGCTGATCCTGCTCGGCGGCTACGCCTCGAGTCTGGCGGACTTCGGCCGCCGGCACGTGCTGATCCTGGCGGTGAATGCCGCGGCGGCCCTGGTGCTGCTTGGCGTGATCCTGGTCAATCTCTTCCGGCTCATCAGGGGCTACCGGAAGCGCGCACCGGGCGCGCGGCTCCGCGCCCGGCTGGTCGGCCTGTTCGTCGGGCTGACGCTGGCCCCGCTCCTCATCGTCTACTTCTTTGCCCTGCAGTTCGTGAATGGCGGTATCGACAGCTGGTTCGATTCCGACCTGGAGCAGGAACTGGCATCGGCACTGCGGCTCAGCCGCGAGTCCCTGGAGGTCCAGGCCACTTCGCGGCTGTCCCAGACGACCTCGCTGGCCGCCGCCCTCGGCACTCTCGACGGGGAGGCGCTGGCGCGTGCCCTGAGCGTGCTGCGGGCGGATGCGAATGCCGACGAGCTGACCGTGTTCACGCCAAATCTGCGTATTGCGGCGTCCAGTTCGCGGAGCGACGCGCTGCCCCCGATGCTGTCCGAGGACGCCCGGGACCAGCTGGCCCGCTTCCAGCGCTTCGTTGCCCTCGAGCCCCTCGGCAACGCGCGCTACCAGGTGCGCGCCGCGGTGCCGATTCCCGGCGAGATGCCGGGCGATGCCGGCGAGAGCGGTCCGCGATTTCTGCAGGCGGTCTTCCCGATCGGCTACCGGCAGGGGCGCCTGGCCGACGCCGTGCAGGACACCTACACGCGGTATTCCGAGCTCCGCTTCCTGCGCGATCCCCTCAAGGACAACCTGACCATGACCTTGTCGCTGGTCCTCCTGCTGTCGCTCCTTTCGGCGGCAACCGGGGCCTTCTACCTGGCCCGGCGGCTTGCCGCGCCGATCGAGTCGCTTGCGGCCGGTACCGAGGCCGTTGCCAAGGGCGACTTCGACACGCGACTGCCGCCCGGTGCCGCGGACGAGGTCGGCTTCCTGATCGAATCCTTCAACGGGATGATCGAGCGGCTGGGCCGGGCGCGGGAAGAAAGCCGCGTCAGCCAGCAGCAACTCGAGCGCGAACGGGCCAACCTCGCAACGATCCTCGGGCGGCTGTCCACGGGCGTCATCGCCATGGGACCCGACGGCCGGATCCGCATTGCCAACGATGCCGCGGGTGCGATCCTCGGGGTGGACCTGGCTTCCCGCGCCGGGTCCGCCTTCGATGAGATTGCCGCGGCGGGTCCATTGCCGGCCCAGTTCATCGACGCCTGCAGGCCGCATCTGAAGGGCGAGCAGCGCGAATGGCGTGGCCAGATCACATTGCGCACCGAGGGTGCACGGCGCATCCTCAATTGCGCCAGCTCCGCGCTGCCGGGCGAGGGCGCTGGCAGCGGAGAGGCGCTGGCGGCCGGCGGCCACGCCGGCGGGGCCATCATCGTCTTCGACGACGTGACCGAGCTGCTGGTCGCGCAGCGTGAAGCCGCCTGGGGCGAGGTGGCCCGGCGCCTCGCCCACGAGATCAAGAACCCGCTCACCCCGATCCGGCTCGCCGCCGAGCGCATCCGCCGCCGTTACCTGCCGACGATGGCCGAGGAGGATGGACAGGTACTCGACCGCTCGACGCACACCATCGTCCAGCAGGTCGAGGCCATGCGCGACATGGTCAATGCGTTCAGCGAATACGCCCGCGCACCTGCCGTCGCCCTTGCCCGCGTGGACCTGGGCCAGCTGGTGCGGGAGGTGGCATGGCTCTACCGAGCCCAGGAGGGCCAGCCCGCCGTGAAGCTTGAACTGGAGGAAGGCCTGGAGGTCGAGGCAGACGGCGTCCGTGTCCGGCAATTGCTCCACAACCTCATTCGCAATGCCCAGGAAGCGCTGGAGGGCCAGGCCGACGGCAGCATCGAGATCGGTGTGCGGAGCATCCCCGGCGGGGAGCGCCCTCTCGCGGAGATCACCGTGACCGACAACGGCCCGGGGATAGAGGCGGACGTGCTGACGAGGCTCTTCGAGCCTTACGTAACCAGCAAGAAGAAGGGCACGGGGCTCGGCCTCGCCATCGTGAAGAAACTGGTGGAGGAGCACGGCGGCACCGTCGCCGCCGAGAACCTGGCCGGGCGGGGCGCACGCCTCGCCGTGAGATTGCCGGTCCGGGCCACGGTCCGTGACGCACTGAGCGAGACGCGGCCGGTCCGCGTCGAGCCGTGGAGGGAAAGAGCATGAGCAACGCACATATCCTCGTCGTGGACGACGAAGACGACATTCGCACCACGATCAGCGACATCCTCGAGGACGAGGGCTACGCGGTGAGCGTCGCGTCGGACGCTGCCACGGCACGCGCTGAGGTGGGCCGCGAGCGTCCTGACCTGATCCTGCTGGACGTCTGGATGCCAGACGTGGACGGAATCACCCTGCTACGGGAATGGGCCCGCGAGGGCGCGCCCCGCTGCCCGGTGGTGATCCTGTCCGGGCACGGCACCGTGGAGACCGCGGTCGAGGCCACCCGCCTCGGCGCCGTCGATTTCGTGGAGAAGCCGCTGTCGCTGGCCAAGCTGCTCCGTACCGTCGAGAAGGCCCTCGACCGGGTGCCCGAGCCGACCCGGCCGGCACCGCGCACGCTGCTGCCCAAGCGAATGGAGCCGGGCGGCCGCAGCCCGCTGATGCGGGCCCTGCGCGAGCAGGCGGCAGGCGTCGCGCGCCGCCACGAGCCCGTGCTGATCGTGGGCGAGCCCGGCTCGGGCCGGACCGTCGTCGCCCGCTACCTCCACGACCTGGCCGGCGGCCAGCGCCCCTTCGTCACGCTCGTCGGCGCCGCGGTTCCGGAGGAGAACGCCGCCGCCCTGCTGTTCGGCAGCCTGGTGAAGGGCGAGGTCCAGCCGGGTGCACTGGAGCGGGCCGCAGGCGGCACGCTGTACCTCCGCGACCTGCAGGACCTGTGCCCTGGTGCCCAGCGCCTGCTGGCCGGCGCCCTCGAGCAGGCCAGCTATGTGCGCGTGGGCCAGTCCGCCCAGGAGCCGCTGGATATCCGGGTGACCGCCTCGCTGGCGCCGGACGGCGCCGGCCTCGTGCGCAAGGACCTGCTGGCCCGGCTTGCCGTGCTCGAGCTGCGCGTGCCGTCCCTGCGCGACCGGAGCGAGGACGTGCCGGAGCTGTTGCGTTACGCCGTGGACCGGTTCGTGGACGAGGAAGGGCTGCCGTTTCGCCGCTTCGGCCTCGCCGCCCAGAACCGCCTCCGCCACTACCCCTGGCCGGACAACGTGCGTGAGCTGACCAACCTGGTGCGGCGCCTGCTGGTCGCGGGCGGCGGGGAGGAGATCGGCCTCGCGGAGCTGGAGGAGCAGCTCACGCCTGCCGCCGGTGGTGCCGAGCCGCTGGTGAAGCAGGACCTGCTGAGCCTCCCGCTGCGGGAAGCCAGGGAGAAGTTCGAGCAGGCCTACCTGTCCCAGCAGCTCGCCCTGTGCGGCGGCCGGGTTGGACTGCTCGCGAAGCGTGTCGGCATGGAGCGCACGCACCTGTATCGCAAGCTGCGCGCGCTTGGCGTCGACTTCCGCCAGGTCCCCGAAGAAGACTGAGCTCTGTAGGAGCGCCTTCAGGCGCGACGACCAACCCTCACCCCGGCAGGAACCCCGGCAGCGCGATCACCCCGGGGTCATGACGATGACAGGATGCCCTCCCATGCCGTTCCGGCTCAGGCAGTTGGTGATCCGGATCCTCGCCGTCGGGCCGCTGGCAACCCTGCCGCTCGTGGCGCACGGGCAGGAGGACTGGCTCGACGGGTTCCCGCCCGTCACCGCAGTGGCGCACGGTGCCTACGAAGAGCTGAAGGTCACGGCGGCCGGCAACAAGATAGTCATCGACGACGACTCGGTGGCGGTGAATCTCGCCGGCACCTTCGTGGTCCTCCGGGAGATCCTGCAGCTCAAGTACGACGATGAGTGGTGGACATCCGCGGAACGCAAGGAGCGGTACCGCCGGCTCGTGGCGTCCTACATGGAAGCCGAACTCACCATCGGGAAGGGCGCCGCCGGCCGGCAGGGGTACATCCGGGGGGAGCCGCCGGTGGGCGCCGGCCTCGGCTGTGGCAACGACATGGCGTGCTACCGGCGCTGGTTCCTCGTCCATCTGAACGCCAACACCAGTCGCGCGGAATATCGGGAGCGCTTCCTGCGCCGGCTCTTTCCCTGCGGCGACGTCGCCAGGGAGCTGAACGACCAGCGACAGGAGGCGACGGGCGGAATGGATTACACGCCGTCGCCGGCCGCGACCCTGACCATCGATCCGGACCTGGCCGGTCTCGCGCCGGCCGGCTGCGAGGCGTACGGCGGCGACGCCAACGCCAACGGACTCTGCGACGGCTGGGAGGCGGTGCCGAAGCCCGAGGCGACCGCCTGCGAGGTCGACCTCCTCAAGGTGCGCCGGGCGAATGACGGGGGCCTGACGGTGTCGATCGGCAGGAACGGCGTCACGGCGGGAGCGAAGGTCCCGCTGCATGTCGTCCGCTCGGCGACTCCGGTGATGGATGCCAGCGCAAGGCAGGTGTGGCTCGGTGTCGCCACCGTCCGGAACGAGGGCGGCTCGGCGGCGCTCCAGGCCAGCGTCCCTGCGGGACCGGCGCTGAAGCCGGATCCGTCGCGGCCCTACCTGCTGGTGGACACGACGTTGCCGCCTTCCCGCGGCCCGGTGCATTGCGAGCAGCCGCTCGTGAAGTGGCTCGGCCGTCAACTGGAACCGACGCCCGCCGGCCTGCATGGGCCGTACCCGACCCTGGACAGTGCCATCCAGCAGGACCAGCCGAGCCGCAAGACCTTGCAGCTCACCGAGAGGTTCGAGTACGGCTTCGTCATCCTGCGCGACTGGCGTTTGCCAGCCGGGGGTTACTACACCACCGCACCGGTCAGCAGTTCTGATCCCTGGTACACCCTGTTGAAGAGGCAACCGCTGATGAATGGCCAGGATTACTCTGCAAGTTTGACGGGGTCATTCGAGGGGTCGTGCGAAGAAGCCGCAGAATTCGTCCTTGTGGCGACCGTGCACTCCCATCCGGATCCGGGCTGGCCGCGAGTCGACAACTTCTCCATGCAGGACTTCCAGCAGGCCGTTGAGCTGCGCAGATCGAGGCCGAGGCCGAGGAGCGAGAACTGGGGGGGCAATCCCCACCCGACCGCACTTGACGCCATCGTCATGCTCAACCGCCATGGCGGCTGTGTACACACCTTCTACCCGGCGGAAGGGGACCAGCCGTTCACGGACGAGGAACTTGAGCAGTCCCCCCGCGACGCCACCGAAGGCGCGCGCTGGAAAGCCTTCGCCCGGCGGTCACCCGCGGGAACGTGCTACAGGTAAAGGCGTTTCAGATCCCGAACGCCTTCAGCACCGCGTCCATGAGCCGCTCCAGCCCGCGGCCTGTCCCTTCGCCGCTGCGGCCCACGGACGGGACCTCTTCATACACGAACCGGCCCGGCCCCCCCGCGAACAGGTCGTTGAACAGGCCTTCCTGGCCGCGCAGATAGGCAACGAAGGTCTCGCAGCGCGTCGTGCGGTAGTCGAGATTCGCGCTGAACCCGAGGGTTGCCGCCTGGTTGATGAGCCGCGCCTGGCCCGCCTGCGGCTCCTCCGTGCGGATGCCGCGGCAGCCCGTCAGGATCAGCTTGCAGGGCCCGTGAAAGACCAGGTAACGGAACTGCAGGGTGAGCCAGGCGTGGGGGCAGAGCAGGCGCCAGTGCCGCGTGATCGCAACGGATGAGCCCGCCGGCTTCACGACGCCGGCGAGCGACCGGGGCTGGACGACGATGGCCGCGCCCTGCGGGATCCCGAGGATCCCGACTTCGCCCAGGGCGTCGGACTGGGCGGACACGACGACGCGGGTCGGCGCCGTGCCCTCCGGGCGGATCGAGGTCAGCGCGTACAGGCCGGAGGCGATGCTGGACAACGGGATCTGCCAGTTCAGGAGCCACACCGTCCGCTTCCGGGCGGGCCTGCTGCTGCTCTGGAGGAAATTGGCCAGCACCAGTAGTTCTTCCCCGGCGCCAATCTCAACCGGCACCGACACCGCGGACGGCGGTGGCTCCGGCAGCGGCGGGGCCTGCGGGTCCGGGAGGATGCGGATCGGCGGCAGGCGGCCGGCGGCAGGGGCGAGCACGAAGTACAGGAACGCCTTGACGACGACCGGCAGGATCAGGATGCCGAGCAGGATGAGGATCGCGGTCCGGAGGTTGGCATTGAGCGCGGCAAGCAGGCGCTCGGTGGGCTTCTCCGCGAGGCGCTCGCGTTGCGCGCTGATGCGGCTTTCGAGCTCGGCGACCTCAAGCGCCTTGCGCTCCCGGGCATCGATGCCTTCGGGCACCGGCGACAGTTCGAGCAGCCGCGCCGTCCGGGCCCTCTCGCGTTCGGCCCGGCGGGCGGCCTCCGCCCAGGCCGCGTAGCTCTTCTTCTTCGCCTCGAGCCCGGCCCACTTGCCCGGGTCGAGGTATCTGTCCCACCAGTGACTGGCCCGCTCCAGCGCCGCCACTTCCGCCTTCAGCCGGCTGGCCGTGGCCCGGGTGTCCACGGCCGCCTGCCTGACGGATTCGAACTGGACCTGCGCTTCCGTCCAGTAGCGTTCC
>CAZTGY010000076.1:0-10060 GCA_964613445.1 uncultured Chromatiaceae bacterium
AGCACGGCCTTGAAGGTGCGGAAGCGTTCGGGGGTCATGGCGGTATTATCAGGGGCTTCGGCCCTGGCGCAGAAATCCTCCCGTGAGACCTCCGCGGCGTGCATTCCCTGGTGCTGTCCTTCTGCTGCTGATGGCCGCAGGAGTGTTGGCGGGCGAGCCCGCCGTAGTGGCCGCATCACCGGCTGAACTGCGGGCCACGCTGGACGCCCGCCAGGGAAAGGTCGTGCTGGTCAACTTCTGGGCGACCTGGTGCCGCCCCTGCCTCAAGGAACTGCCCGACCTCCTCGCCATCGAGCGTGACTACGGCCCCCGGGGCTTCGAGCTGCTGGCTGTTTCCCTGGATGAGCCCGAAGACACGGGGACGATCGTCACGCCCTTCGTGACGAAGTGGTTCCCGTCATTGCGGACGCTGGTCCGGAGCACGCCCGACATGGACGCCATGGTGAGCGTGCTGGACCCTGCCTGGAACGAGGTGCTGCCGACCAGTTACGTCGTCGACCGTAATGGCCGGGTGGCGGCGCGGTTGCAGGGCGGGAAATCGCGGGCCGAGTTCGAGGAGGCGGTTCTGCCGCTTCTGGCAAATCCATAGGCTAGAATGCCGGCGCCGAGCCCCGGTAGCTCAGGGGATAGAGCGCTCGCCTCCTAAGCGAGAGGTCCCAGGTTCGAATCCTGGTCGGGGCACCACTGCGTGAATCTCCACAGATGATCTGGCTTTTCCTGCTCGGCTCCCTCGTCGTGATCCTCGTCGCCGCCGAGATCTTCACCAATGCGCTGGAGCACCTTGGCCAGCGCCTGAAGATCTCGGAGGGCGTGACCGGGTCCCTGTTTGCCGCCGTCGGCACCGCAATGCCCGAGACGATGGTCCCGGTGCTGGCGGTGGTGGCAGGCACCGAGGACATGGCCGTGAATCACGCCATCGGGGTCGGCGCGATCGTCGGGGCTCCCCTCATGCTGTCCACGCTGGCGTTCTTCCTCATGGGGGCGGCAGCGCTGGGCGTGCGGGGCCTGCGCGGTCGGGTTACTCCAGAGGCCAGCGGCACCCGTCGCGACCTGGACGTGTTCCTGGTGGCCTTCCTTCTCGCGGGGCTTGGCCTCGTCACGCCGGCCGGGTGGCAGTACGGCGGGCTCGTGCGGGGCGGGCTGGCCGTCGCGCTCGTGCTTCTTTACCTGTTCTACGTGGTGCTCACGCTGCGCAGTTCGGCCGGCCTGGTGGAGGAGGGGCACGGCACCACCGCCGACGACCCGATGTTCCTCTGCCGCGCCGGCCTGCCCGACGTCATGCCGGTGGTGATCCTGCAGATCCTGCTCGGCTTCGGGCTGCTCGTGGGTGGCGCGAAGGCCTTCATCTACTCCGTGGAGCAGCTGTCCGTGCTGCTCGCGGTGTCCGCCCTGATCCTGTCGCTGCTCATCATTCCCGTCGCCACGGAACTGCCGGAGAAGGTGAACAGCATCCTCTGGATCCGCCGGCGCAAGGACACGCTGGCCGTGGGCAACCTGACGGGCGCGATGGTGTTCCAGGGCACGTTGCTGCCGGCCCTCGGCCTGCTCACGACCCCCTGGCAGCCCGAGCCGCCGGTGGTGGTGGCGATCACCCTCACCGTGGTTGCCACGCTCTGGCTGCGGTGGCATCTCACCCATGGCGGCCTGCAGGTCCGGCATCTCTCGATCAACGGGCTGTGCTACCTGCTCTACCTCATCGGCATCGGCCTGATCATCGGGGGCAAGTTCCCATGACCGTCGTCCTCATCACGGGCGCCAGCCGTGGGCTGGGCCTCGAGCTCGCGCGGCAGTACGCGGCAGACGGAACCACGGTGATAGCCACCTGCCGAAATCCGGCCGGCTCGGCGGAGCTCACGGCGCTGGCGGCGCGGCATCCCGCGGCCATCCGGATCGAGGCGCTCGATGTGACCGACCACGCCGCCATCGACGCACTGGCCGCGAAGTACCGGGGCCAGCCCATCGACATCCTCGTCAACAACGCGGGCGATATCGGCCCGCGGGACCCCGACCGCACCCGTATTCACGAGCAGCACTTCGGGACGATCAACTATGCCGAATGGCGGCGGGTGCTGGAGGTGAACGCCCTGTCGCCGGCCAGGGTCGCGGAGGCCTTCGTGGAGAACGTCGCGGCGAGTGGCCGGAAGCTCATGGTCTTCGTCTCGAGCACCACCGGCTCGAACGTGGAGGGGATCTATCCCACGTTCGCCTACTGCTCGAGCAAGGCCGCGCTCAACAAGGTCGTGACGATGCTGGCCCTCGCGCTGAAGCCCCGGGGCATCACGTGCGCGGCCGTCTGCCCCGGTTACGTCAGGACGAAGCTCGGCGGCGATGCAGCCCTGCTGGACGTGGCGGAGAGCATCACCGGCCTCCGGCGGGTGATTGCGGCGCTCGACCTGTCCCGCACCGGGACCTTCACCCGGTACAACGGGGAAGCCATTCCCTGGTAGCGCCGGTCAGCGACCCGCCTGATGCCGGGCGAGCGCCTGCAGGTGACCGATGTTGATGTGAACGTTCAGCCAGCGGGCGGGTCCCCGACACTCGCCCGCCGGGCTGAAGGCCGGGGCGGGCTCGCCATTCCGCGAGTCCGGAAGCACTGCTCCCGCCAGGAGCAGGCGGGTCAGTTCCCCTTCGATCGCCAGGCGCAGCTTGGGCAGCAGCTCCTGCTCGGTTGCTCCGGTCAGGTCGCAGTTGGCCAGGTCCGGCGCGATGGCGCGCAGGCGCCCGTCGGCGGTGTTCAGCAGGGCAACGGCAAACAGCATCGGGCGAGATCCGGGCCAGTGACGCGCGGCTTATACGCTGCTGCGGCATCCGGGGCAACGGCCGCGTCGCGGCCCTCGCGGCAAATCCGGGTTGCCACCCCTGACGAACATTGCGAATGATGTCGCCCATGACACGAGCCAAGGCCAGCACCACGGCGCTCTGGGGCGGCATCGCCTTCAGCTTCGCCTTCACCGCGTTGATCTGGTACGCGGGTGCTCACTGGCTGCAGCCCGGTGCCCTGACGCCGGAGCGCCCCGGGTTCTGGTACGAGTGGCAGCTGGTCGGACCGTCGGTCGCGTCACGGGCCACGGCGTGGGCCGGCTACCTGTTGCACCAGACCGCCATCTGGTGGCTGATCTGGGTGGCGCAGAAGGAGCGTCCCGCCTACACGGGGGGCCTGCACCGCTTCAACGTGCTGGCGCTCGCCGTGAATGCCGTATTCATCGGCCTGCATTTCGTCCAGACCCAGATCTGGTACGACGGCCTTGCCCAGGACGTGCACGAGACGACGGCCCAGTGGTCCGTGATCATCCTGCTGGTCGCCGTGCTCCTCATGGAGAACAAGCGGCGGGGACTCTTGTTCGGCATTGGCTCCACCTGGGTGGAGAAGGCGGGACCCTTCGTCCGGCGTTACCACGGCTACTACTTCGCCTGGGCGACCATCTACACCTTCTGGTACCACCCGATGGAGGACACCTGGGGGCACCTCTTCGGCTTCTTCTACATGTTCCTGCTGATGCTCCAGGGCAGCCTGTTCTTCACGCGGGCCCACGTGAACCGGCGGTGGACCGTGGCGCTCGAGGTCACCTTCGCGTTCCATGGGGCCATGGTGGCCTACCTCGCCGGCCAGGGCTGGCAGATGTTCCTCATGGGCGGCCTTGCCATGTTCGTCATCACGCAGATGCACGGACTGGGCCTCTCCCGCCGTGCGCGGTGGCTGATTGCGTCCGGCTATGCCGCCGGCCTGGCTGCGCTCTATGCCGGGCGTGGCTTCGACCGGCTGCCCGAGGTCGCCGGGATTCCGCTGACCCTGCTGGCCGGGGTGTTCGTCCTGGCGCTGCTGGTCCTGGGCGGGCAGCGGGTGCTCCGGCCGGCCTAAGTGCGAACTGGGTCCGGCGCGCCTCCAGCCGCGGCCCCTATCATTGCGCCCTGCAGCCACAGAGAAGCAAGCCGTGGGGGAAGACAAGACCGGCCGGCAAGTCCGCAGTCCCTGGCGCGACTGGATCTACCGTCTACGCGTCGGCCGGCTCGAGCCGGCCAGCTTCCCCGACCGGCGGGGCAGCGAACGACGCAGCCACTCCGCGTGGTCCTTTGCCTACGGCAGCTTCCGGCCCCGCCGCCGTGTTGGCCGCCGCGATGGCGACCATGACCGGATCTCCCTCGACTGGCATGAGCCCCGGGTCCTCTACCTTTCCCTGGCCATCGTGTTGATGTCCTGCGTGGATGCGTTGTTCACGCTGAATCTCCTGGCCATCGGTGCCCAGGAGATGAACGTGCTCATGGACGCGCTCATCACCCACGATGTCGAGCGCTTCGTGGCCCTGAAGATCGGCATCACCGGGGCATGCGTGGTGCTCCTCGGGGTCGCCGCGCGCCGGCAGTTCCTCGGGATGATTCCCGTGATCCGGGTGCTGCAATTCTTCTGCGCCGGATACGCTGCGCTCATCGTCTGGGAGTTGTGGCTCTTTACCGTCTACGTCACCGGCCTGCCCTTCCACTGGCGCCCCTGGTCCGACTAGGCGCCCACGTGCCCCGTGCTGCGGGGCGTTGCCACGATTTTCTCCTTGATCCCGGACGCCACATACTTATAGTGGCGCCTCCGGACTGTACGGGATCCCCATGAGCCAGAGCCTGCGCCAGATCTACGCCTCGTCGCCCCTGTTCGGCGGTAACGCCGCCTACGTTGAAGACATGTATGCCAGCTGGCTCCGGGACCCGGCTTCGGTGCCGCCCCGCTGGCGGCAATTTTTCGCCGAGCAGGCGCCGGCCGATGCGCTGGTGGCGGGTCGCGCAGAGTCCAGCGTGGGGGGGCAGCAGCCATTGGCCCGGGGAGCAGCGAGCCGGGCCGCTGCCGTCGCATCAGCCGGCTTCATGGCGGAAACGTCCGACGATGGCGGTCCCGCCACGGAGAAACAGGCGGCCGTCTCCCGGTTGATCCAGGTCTACAGCCTTCGCGGTCACCAGATCGCCGATCTCGATCCGCTGGGCCTGCAGCAGCGACCGATGCCGAACGTGATGCGGCTGGAGTACGCGGGCCTGGGGGACGCCGACCTCGATACCGAATTCTACGTGGGCAGTTTCGCCGGCCAGCCGGACGTGCGCATGCGCCTGGGTGACCTGCTGGCCACGCTCACGCGCGTGTACGGCGGCAAGGTCGGCGCCGATTTTGCCCACCTGTCCCGGGGCCGGGAGCGGGTCTGGATCCGCGAGCGACTCGAGCGCGGGATGCTGGCCAATCCGCTGACCGACGATGAGCGCCGGCACATCCTGGGCCAGCTGACCGCCGCCGAGGGTATCGAGCGCTACCTCCACACCCGGTACGTCGGCCAGAAGCGCTTCTCCCTCGAGGGCGGCGACAGCCTGATCCCGCTCCTGGACGACCTGATCCAGCAGGGCGGCGCGGCCGGCATCCAGGAGATGGTGGTCGGCATGGCGCACCGGGGCCGCATCAACGTCCTCGTCAACGTGCTCGGGAAGGCCCCCCAGGAACTGTTCTCCGAGTTCGAGGGCGTCTACGACCCGGCGCGGGTGAAGGGCTCCGGGGACGTGAAGTACCACATGGGGTTCTCGGCGGATCTCCGCACTCCCGGTGGCAACGTCCACGTGGTCCTCGCCTTCAATCCATCGCACCTGGAAATCGTGGATCCCGTCGTGGAGGGTTCCGTCCGCGCACGCCAGGAGCGGCGGGGCGACGAGGACGGTTCCGAGATCCTGCCGGTGCTGGTCCACGGCGACGCCGCGTTTGCCGGGCAGGGCGTCGTGGCCGAGACCTTCCAGATGTCCCAGGCGCGCGGCTTCAGGACCGGCGGCACGGTCCACGTCGTCATCAACAACCAGGTCGGCTTCACCATCAGTGATCCGCGGGATGCGCGCTCGACCCCCTACTGCAGCGACATCGCCCGGATGATCGAGGCCCCGGTCTTCCACGTGAATGCCGATGATCCGGAAGCCGTCGTCTTCGTCACGCGCCTGGCGCTCGAGTACCGGCAGACCTTTCACAAGGACGTGGTCATCGACCTGGTGTGCTACCGCCGCCATGGGCACAACGAGGCCGACGAGCCCGCCGCCACCCAGCCCGGGATGTACCAGGTCATCCGCAAACATCCCACGACGCGGCAGCTGTATGCCCGCGCACTGATGGAGCGGGGCGTCGTCGATGCGCCGGAGGCGGAGCGCCTGAGCGAGGACTACCGCCGGCGCGTGGAGGCGGGCCAGCCCCTGCCCCAGACCGCGCTCGGGATGATTGGCAACGAGTACACGGTGGACTGGACCCGGTATGAAAAGGGTGACTGGGACGAACTCCACAGCACGGCGCTCACGGCAGGGGAAATCGCGGAACTGGCCCGCGGGATCAACCTCGTGCCCCCTAACTTCAGCCTGCATCCCCGGGTGGCCAAGATCGTCTCTGACCGGGAGCGGATGGCGGCCGGCGAGATCCCCATGGACTGGGGCTTTGCCGAGTTGATGGCCTACGGGAGCCTGATCCGCGCCGGCAACAGGGTCCGGCTCACCGGCCAGGACAGCGGCCGGGGCACGTTCTTCCACCGCCACTGCGTGCTCCACGACCAGGCGACCGACCAGACGTTCACGCCGCTGGATAACCTCGGCGGGATGAAGCGCGGCGCGTTCACCGTCACGGACTCACTGTTGTCGGAGGAAGCCGTGCTGGGCTTCGAGTACGGTTTCTCGACGACGGATCCCGATTCGCTGGTGATCTGGGAGGCCCAGTTCGGCGACTTCTGCAACGGGGCCCAGGTGGTCATCGACCAGTTCATCAGTTCCGGCGAGGCAAAGTGGGGCCGGCTCTGTGGCCTGACCCTGTTCCTGCCCCACGGGCAGGAGGGGCAGGGCCCCGAGCATTCCTCCGCCCGGCTCGAGCGCTTCCTGCAGCTTTGCGCAGAACTGAACATGCAGGTCTGCATTCCCTCCACGCCGGGCCAGATGTTCCACATGCTTCGCCGCCAGATGCTCCGCCCGCTGCGCAAGCCGCTCGTGGTGATGACGCCGAAGAGCCTGCTGCGCCACCGGCTGTCCAGCTCGCCATTGTCCGAACTCAAGGCGGGGCGCTTCCAGCTCGTTATCCCGGAAGTCGATCCCCTCGACCCGGCGGGGGTGCGCCGCGTCGTCTTCTGCAGCGGCAAGGTCTATTTTGACCTGCTCGAGGCGCGCCGGGCCAAGGGCTCGGCGGACGTCGCCCTGGTGCGCATCGAGCAGCTGTATCCGTTCCCTGCCGCCGAGTATGCCGCGAGCCTGGCGAAGTACCCGTTGGCCCGCGAGATCGTCTGGTGCCAGGAGGAGCCGCAGAACCAGGGCGCCTGGTACCAGATCCGTCACCAGCTGCAACGACCCCTGCAGGACGGCCAGCAGGTATTCTATGCAGGGCGGCGTGGAGCCGCGGCCCCGGCGCCGGGCATCTTCCAGCTGCACGTCCAGCAGCAGCAGGCCCTCGTCGAGACCGCGCTTTCCGCCCAGGTCCAGTGAACTTCCCCGAGTCGACCTTGAAACTGCAGGCACATGAGCATTGAAGTCAAAGTCCCGCGCCTCCCGGAATCCGTCGCCGACGCCACACTCGTCGCCTGGCACAAGGCGGTTGGCGATGTCGTAGAGCGTGACGAGAACCTGGCCGATCTCGAGACCGACAAGGTGGTGCTGGAGGTGCCGGCCCCGGCCCGGGGCGTGCTGCGGGAGCTGCGGGTGAAGGGCGGCGCCACCGTAACCAGCGGCCAGCTGCTGGCCATGCTTGATCCGGCTGCCGAAGGCGAAGTGGTGAAGGCCGTGCCGGCCGCGGCCGCCGTTGCGGCGCCGGCAACCGTCGCCCCGGTGGCGGCAGTCGCCGGCCGGAGCGCCGGCAAGACTGGTCCCGCCGCGCGCCGCGTCCTGGAGGAGAAGGGCATTGATCCGGCATCGATCCGGGGCACAGGCCGGGATGGCCGTATCCTGAAGACGGACGTCCTGCAGGCCCTGGGCCCGCCAGCCAGTCCGCCACCGGCTCCTGTCCGGGCACCGGCCGGCCCGCCGGCAGTCGCGCCGCCAGCGGGCGGGCGCACCGAGCGCCGCGTGGCCATGAGCCGCCTGCGAACCCGCATCGCCGAACGGATGGTCGAGGCCCAGCAGACCGCGGCCATGCTGACCACGTTCAACGAAGTGGACATGTCGGCCGTGATGGCCCTGCGTGCCCGGTATAAGGAGCCGTTCGAGAAGCAGCACGGCGTGCGCCTGGGCTTCATGGGCTTCTTCGTCAAGGCCGCCGTCGAGGCCCTGCATCGCTTCCCGGTGGTCAACGCGTCGGTCGAGGGTGGCGAGATCGTCTACCACGACTACTACGACATCGGCATTGCAGTATCCACCGACCGCGGGCTCATCGTGCCCGTGCTTCGGGACGCGGACCGGTTTGCCTTCTCCGGCATTGAGGGCGCCATCAACGACTTCGGCCGCAAGGCGCGCGAAGGCGCTCTCGGCATGGAGGACCTCACCGGTGGCACCTTTACGATCACCAACGGCGGGGTGTTCGGGTCGTTGCTGTCGACACCCATCCTGAACCCGCCCCAGAGCGGCATCCTCGGCATGCACAAGATCCAGGAGCGGCCCGTCGTGGCGGACGGCCAGATCGTCATCCGCCCCATGATGTACCTGGCCCTCACCTACGATCACCGGATCATCGACGGCCGGGAGGCGGTGCAGTTTCTCGTGGCCATGAAGGATGCGCTCGAGGATCCGGCCCGGCTCCTGCTGGGAATCTGAAGCGTGGCTGCCGCGGGCACCTCAGGCGACAGCAAGTACGACGTCATCGTCATTGGCGGCGGACCTGCCGGGTACGTGGGCGCGATCCGCGCCGCGCAGAATGGCCTGCGGGTCGCCTGCATCGATGCCTGGCAGGGCCGGGATGGGGCGCCGGCCTTTGGCGGCACGTGCCTGAATGCCGGCTGCATACCGTCGAAGGCCCTGCTGGAATCCTCCGAGCTGTTTCACCGCACGGGCCACGAATTCGCGAGCCATGGCATTCGCGTCGGGGCTCCCGAGCTCGACCTTGCCACGATGCAGGCGCGCAAGGCGGCCATCGTCCGCCAGTTCACCGGGGGCATCCAGGGCCTGTTCAAGTCGAATGGCGTAACGGGCCTTTTCGGCCGGGGCCACCTCCTGCCCGGGAACAAGGTCCGCTTCACGTCCCACGGCGGCGAGCCCGAGTTGCTGGAGGCTGATCACGTCGTGCTGGCGACGGGCTCCACGCCCATCGAGTTGCCGTTTGCCCGCTTCGATGGCGAGACCATCATCGATTCATGGGGGGCACTGGACCTGGCGGCGGTTCCGGGCCGCCTCGGCGTCATCGGCGCTGGCGTGATCGGGCTGGAGCTGGGCAGCGTGTGGAACCGCCTCGGCGCACAGGTGACCGTCCTCGAAGCCATGGACCGCTTTCTCGCGATGGCGGATGGCCAGGTTGCCAGGGACGCCCAGCGCCAGTTCAAGAAGCAGGGCCTCGACATCCGCCTGGGAGCAACGGTCACCGCGACCGGGCGCGGTCCGGCCGGGGTCGCCGTGACCTACGAGGACAGCCGCGGCCGCCACACCCTCGAGGTAGACCGGCTGATCGTGGCGGTCGGGCGCCGGCCAAACACCGAGGGACTGCTCGATCCGCTGGCGGGCGTGAAAGTCTCCGACCGGGGGCTCATCGAGGTGGATTCGGACTGCCGGACCACTGCCCCGAACGTCTGGGCGGTGGGTGACGTGGTGCGCGGTCCCATGCTAGCCCACAAGGGATCGGAGGAGGGCGTGATGGTGGCCGACCTGATCGCCGGCCGGCCGGGGCACGTCAACTACGCCGTGATTCCCAGTGTCATTTACACGACGCCGGAGATCGCCTGGGTTGGCCAGACCGAGGAGCAGCTGAAGGAGGCCCGCGTGGACTACAAGGCGGGGACGTTCAACTTCGCCGCCAGCGGCCGGGCCAGGGCGATGGAGCAGGCCGCCGGGCTCGTCAAGGTGCTGGCGGATGCCGCGACAGACCGCATTCTGGGGGTCCACATCGTCGGGCCCATGGCCGGCGAACTCATCGGCGAGGCGGTGGTCGCCATGGAGTTCGAGG
>CAZTGY010000077.1:0-10008 GCA_964613445.1 uncultured Chromatiaceae bacterium
GCGACAAGGTGGTCAAGGTGCGCCGGGACGACACCGTCGCCGGGCTCGCGCCGTCGCAGGCACTGAAGCTGCCGGAAGACGCCGCCAAGGACCAGAAAAGCGTGGTCGAGCAGTTCGGCGTGCTGGCGCTGGAGGCCGGCGAAAAGGACACCGGCAAGGGCGCGGGCCTCGACGACGTCGCCGCCCAGGTAGAGCGTGCCATGGGCGACCTGATCGACCAGAACCTGGTGATCGTCACGCGCAAGCCGCTGTGGGTCGAGGTGGAGATCAAGACCGACATCCTGTTCCCAAGCGGCAGCGCGGAGATCGAGACCGCCGCGGTGGCCATCCTCGAGAAGCTGGCCGCGATCCTGGCCGAGCGCCCCTACCCCATCCGGATCGAGGGGCACACCGACGACAGGCCGATCAAGACCGCCCAGTTCCCCTCCAACTGGGAGCTGTCGGCGGCCCGGGCCGCCCGGATCGTCCGCCTGTTCGAGCAGCGCGGCATCACGGCGAGCCGCATGGTCGTGGCCGGCATGGGCGAGAACCAGCCCCTGGCGGACAACACGACGCCCGAAGGACGCAACCGCAACCGCCGCGTGGCACTGGTGATCCTCGGCCTGCCGCCGGCACCCACCGACCCGATGCCCGGCGGGATTGCCCCGGCCGCAGCCACCGGACCCGCGGCAGCCCCCGGCATGGGGCCCGGGCCGCAGGCGCCGGCCATTGCCGCGCCGGCGCCCGAGACCACCCTCGCTACGGAGGTGACCGGATGAAGCCCGTGGACCATGTGAACCCGGCAGCGCCCGCCAACTGGGTCCGGCGCGTCGAGGACAAGCGGCGCCCGCAGGACCGCAAGCAGCGGAATCCGGAGCAGGAGCAGCGCAACCGGGACCAGAAGCACCCGCCCGGGCACGACCCGGACGACCGTACCCACATCATCGATGAACTCGCCTAGGGGAAATGACCATGCCCGCACTCGACACCTTGGGATTGCCCGCACTGGATGCGGTACTGGCAGGCGCCGCCGCACTCCTCAACGGCATCTCGCTGCCAGCGGCCACGTCCGCCTCGGTGGCGGCCGGCCTCGCGGCCCTGCCGTGCATCCTGGCCCTCGCCTGGGTCGCCCGCCGGCTGGTGGCCCGGCCCGGCCCGGATCGCGGCCACGGAGGCCGGCTCGACGAGGTCTGCCAGCGCCTGCAGGCTGCGGAACTGCTGCTGGCTGACGCCACGAGCGAGGCCACCCAGCTTCGCCAGCGCGTCGACCTGCTGACGTCGCGGCAGGATTCGCTGTCGGCGGGCAACGCGCGCAGCGGCCTGCGCCAGGCGATCGCCCTGTCGAAGCACGGCGCCACCACGCGCCAGCTGGTCGATACCTGCGGCCTGAGCCAGGGCGAGGCGCACCTGGTCCAGACCCTCTACGGGCGTGCACCGGGCGGCGATCAACCCGGCGAACTGCATTGACCGGACCCAATCACAAGAAGATTCCCTGGGAGCGACGACGATGAGCCAGATACCCGAACACATCATGCAGCGCCTGCGGACCTGCACGAACTTCCCGACCCCGCCGCCGGTGGCGATGCAGGTGCTGCAGCTGGCGCAGAACCCGGACATCGACCTGGGCAAGGTCGCCGATGCCGTCAGTGCGGACCCGGCGATCGCCGCCAAGGTGATGCGCATCGCCAACTCGGCCATGTATGCCCGGCGACGGCAGAGTGCCAACCTTCGCCAGGCGCTCATCACGCTTGGCCTCAATGCGACGCTGACGCTGGCCCTGAGCTTCACCCTCGTGCAGGCGCTGAAGAAGACGTCCACCGGTGGCTTCGACTTCCAGGCGTACTGGCGCCGCACCGTGCTGTCCGCCGCCTGGGGCAAGCTGCTGGCCAGCGAACTCGGCCGGCGCGACGCGGAGGAGATCTTCCTGGCCTCGCTACTCCAGGACCTCGGGATGCTCGTGGTCTTCAAGGTCTGGCCGGAGGTCTACGAGGGCATCGCCCCGTTCAAGATCGAGCACCCCCGCATCTGCCAGCACGAGCAGAACTGCATCGGCACCGACCACCGGGCGATCGGCTCCGCACTGCTCGGCATCTGGAACATGCCCGCCAACCTCGTCCAGGCCGTCCAGCACAGCCACGACCCGAGCGCCGCCGGCGTCGATGGCGAGGACAAGGCCTTCGTCAGGACGGTCGCCATGTCCGGCGAGCTCAGCGACGTCTGGCTGGGCAGCCGGAACGACGTCACCCTGCGCCGCGTGGGCCAGCAGGCCCACCGGTACCTGGGCATCCAGCCGCATCGCCTGGGCGAGATGTTCGACCTGGTGCGCGAACAGCTCCCGGTCGCGGAAGAGCTGTTCCAGATGGAACTGTACGATGCGGCCCAGTTGCAGGACATCACGGACGCGGCCCGCGAGACGCTGATGGTGCACAACCTGATCCTGGCGAAGAGCAAGACGCAGCTGGAAGAAGAGAACTCCGAGCTCAAGACCGAGAACGTGCGGGATCCGCTGACCAACGCGCACAATCGCCGTCACTTCGAGGAATCCCTGGCGCAGGAATTCGAATCAGCCGGCAAGCACGGCTGGCCCCTGTCCGTGGTCTTCGTGGACCTGGACAAGTTCAAGCAGGTCAATGACAACTTCGGCCACCAGGCCGGCGACGCGGTCCTGCAGACCGTGGCCGAGCTGTTGCGCGACACGCTGCGGGAGTCGGACATCGTGGCCCGCTACGGCGGCGACGAGTTCGTGCTGCTGCTACCCGGCGTCGACGCCGGCAAGGCGGACGCCGTGGGCGTGCGCGTCTGCGAGGAGGCCCGGAAGCGGACGGCCCAGACGGCGGATGGCCGGCACGTGGGCATCACCCTGTCGCTCGGCATCGCAACCTGCGACTCGCACAACAAGTTCGACAGCCCGAAGGCCTTGCTGGCGGCGGCCGACTCGGCGCTGTACCACTCCAAGCGCAATGGCAGGGACCGCTACACCTGCTACGAGTCCATCCAGGCCGCCTAGATGCCGTAGCGCTTCATCTTCTCCGCCAGCGTGGTGCGCCGGACCTGGAGCTTTTCGGCGGCATGGGCAATGACGCCCTCGGCGTCGTGCAGGGCGCGGCGGATGAGCGCCATCTCGATCTGCTCCAGGTAGTCCTTCAGCGGCAGGCCCTCCGCCGGGAACTCGATGTCCTGGGGCTGGGGCCCTGAAGCCCGCGTGGCCGCCACTTCCTGGCGGTCGGTTTCCCGCAGCGGCGCGGTCGCCGTGTAGCGGGTGGGCAGCTGGGGAATGTCCACGGTGCCGTCCGGATACAGGACGCACAGCCGTTCCAGCAGGTTGGCCAGCTCACGGATGTTGCCGGGCCAGCCGTAGTGCCTGAGGATGCGCACCGCGCCCGGCGTCATGTGCACGGGCGACAGGCCCGTCGCCCGGCACCGCTCCAGGATGTTGCCGATCAGGTCCGACAGGTCCTCGAGCCGCTCCCGCAGCGGCGGCAGCTCGATGGGGAAGACGTTGAGGCGGTAATAGAGGTCCTCCCGGAAATTGCCCTCGCGGATGGCAACCTCCAGGTTCCGGTGCGTGGCCGCGATGATGCGCACGTCGCAGGGACGCGGCCGGTTGCTGCCCACCCGCTCGTAGATCCGCTCCTGCAGGACGCGCAGCAGCTTCACCTGCATCGGCAGGCTCATGTCGCCGATCTCGTCGAGGAACAGCGTGCCGCCCTCGGCGGCCTCGAACCGACCGACACGGGTGGATATCGCGCCCGTGAACGCGCCCTTCTCATGGCCGAACAGCTCGCTCTCCAGCAGTTCCGCCGGGATCGCGCCGCAGTTCACGGGCACGAAGGCCTTGTCGGCCCGGGGGGACAGCTCGTGCACGTACCGCGCCGCCCATTCCTTGCCGGTGCCGGACTCCCCGGTGATGAGGACGCTGGTCTGGAAGGCCGCCACCTGCTCGATGAGGCGCCGGACGCTGCTCATCCGGGTGCTGTGGCCCGTGGGAAAGTAGGCGGAGGCTGCCGGGGATGCTGGCCCGCCCGCGCCGGGGGCCGATGGCGCGGCAGCAAGCACTTCTACACTGGCATTCATGCGTGTGGATCGGGTACCCCGGGAACGTTGCGGCTATGATCGCGGTGCGCCGCGACCGAAGTCAAACAAAACGCCAAATTTCCGTCACCGGACCGATGCCACCGCCCTTCCTCCCTGCCCCGAGCAAGCTCCCCGACGTGGGCACGACGATCTTCACCGTCATGTCCCGGCTGGCCGCGGAGCACGACGCCATCAACCTGTCCCAGGGCTTCCCGGACTTCCCGGCGCCCGCCGGGCTGCTCGACCGGGTCGGCCATCACCTTCGCGCGGGCCACAACCAGTACGCGCCCATGAGCGGGCTGCCCGCCCTGCGCGAGCAGATTGCCCGGAAGACCCTGGCCCTCTACGGGCGCCCGGTGGATCCCGAGACGGAAGTGACCGTCACCTCGGGCGCCACCGAGGCCCTGTTCTGCGCCATCGAGGCCGTCGTGCAGGCGGGCGACGAGGTGCTCTGCCTGGACCCGGCCTACGACTCCTACGACCCGGCGATCCGCCTGGCCGGTGGCCGCGCCGTGCACGTCCCGCTCCGCCAGCCGGACTTCAGCGTCGACTGGGACCGGGTGCGGGCGGCGATCACGCCGCGCACCCGGCTGCTGATCCTGAACTCGCCCCACAACCCGACCGGCGCCGTGCTGTCCGGCGCGGACCTGGCGGCGCTGACGGCGCTCGTCCGGGATTCCCGCCTGCTGCTGCTCGGCGACGAGGTCTACGAGCACATCATCTTCGACGGGCGCCGCCATGAAAGCCTGCTGCGCTACCCGGAGCTGGCGGAGCGGAGCCTGGTGGTGTCGTCCTTCGGCAAGACCTACCACGCCACGGGCTGGAAGATCGGCTACTGCGTGGCGCCGGCGGCGCTCACCACGGAGTTCCGGCGGGTGCACCAGTTCGTGCAGTTCTGCGTCGTCACGCCGATGCAGTGGGCGCTCGCGGACTTCCTGGAAAGCGACCCCGGCCACTACCTGGGCCTGCCGGCCTTCTACCAGGCGAAGCGCGACCGCTTCTGCGCGCTGCTGGCCCCGTCCCGCTTCCGCTTCACGCCGTCGGCAGGCACCTATTTCCAGCTGCTCGACTACGGCGCCATCACGGACGAGGCCGACGTGGCCTACGCGCGGCGCCTGACCATCGAGGCGGGAGTGGCCTGCATCCCCGTGTCGGTATTCTGCGCCGGGCCCCTCGCCCGGCCGCTGCTGCGCTTCTGCTTCGCCAAGGACGAGTCCACCCTGCAGCGGGCCGCGGAGATCCTGTGCAGGCTGTGACCATCACGCTGCGGCCGTAGGAGCGGCTTCAGCCGCGATCCCCTAATATCCCGACATGCGCCGCCTGCTCGTCTTCCAGCACGTCCCCCACGAGATCCTCGGCACCCTCGATCCGCTGCTGCGCGACCACGGCTTCCGGATCCGCTACGTCAACTTCGGGCGGCACCCCGATGCAATGCCGGACCTGGACCGGTACTTCGGCCTCATCGTCCTCGGCGGGCCCATGAACTGCGACGAGGTGACCCGGCACCGGCACCTGGCGACGGAAGTGGCGGCGATCCAGGCGGCCGTGCGCGACGGCAAGCCGGTGCTCGGCATCTGCCTGGGCTCCCAGCTGCTTGCCAGGGCCCTGGGCGCTACCGTCCGTCCGCACCACACCAGGGAAATCGGCTGGTATGACGTGAAGCCCACGGACGAGGGCAGGCGGGATCCGCTCTTCCGCCACTTCGGCGCGTCCGAAAAGATCTTCCAGTGGCACGGTGACACCTTCGCCATCCCACGCGGCGCGGTGCATCTCGCCACGTCCGGCGCCTGCGCCCACCAGGCATTCCGCTACGGCCACAGCGCCTACGGACTGCAGTTTCACCTGGAAGTGGACAAGCCGATGATCCACCGCTGGCTGCAGGCGCCGTCGAACCAGCGGGAACTGGCAGGGCTGCAGGGCGTGATCAACCCCGAAGTGATTGCCCGGGACACGCCGGAGTACATCGACCGCTCCCGGGCGCTGGGGGATGCGGTGTTTGGCGAATTCGTCCAGCTGTTCCAGGGGCGGCGGCGGCGTGCCGTGCTGCCCTCACGCTAACGGGGGAGAATGGCCCATGACCGACCGTCGAGCATTTCTCGCGCAACTCGCTGCCGCCACCGTTTTCGGTGGCACGGCGCTCACGGCCCGCGCCGGTACCGCGCCCGGGCCGGCCGGGCTCCTCACCCGCACCATCCCCTCGAGCGGCGAGGCCCTGCCCGTCATCGGCCTGGGCACGTCCCGCACCTTCGACGTGGCCGACGACCCGGCCGCGCTCCGGCCCCTGGCGGACGTCGTGCGGGCCCTCGTGGACGGCGGCGGCACGCTGATCGACTCGTCGCCGATGTATGGCAGGGCGGAGGCCGTCACCGGCCGGCTGCTCCGGGACCTCGGCCAGCCGCGCGCGTTCATCGCCACCAAGGTCTGGGCGGATGGCAGGGAGGCGGGCATCCGGCAGATGGAGGAGTCCTTCCGCCTCCTCGGCGTTCCCCGCATGGACCTGATGCAGGTCCACAACCTGCGGGACTGGCGCACCCACCTCGCCACGCTCCGCGAGTGGCAGGCAGCGGGAAGGATCCGCCATATCGGCATCACCACGTCCCGGAAGGAACAGTTCGGGGAATTCGCGGCGGTCATGCGCGCGGAACGGCTCGACTTCGTGCAGCTCAACTACAGCCTGGGCGAGCGCGAGGCAGAGCAGGTCCTGCTGCCCCTCGCCCGGGACCGGGGCATGGCCGTGCTGGTCAACCGGCCCTACATGCGCGCCGAGCTGTTCAGCCGCGTCCGCGGCAAGGCCCTGCCGGCCTGGGCGGCCGAATTCGACTGCACCTCCTGGGGCCAGTTCTTCATGAAGTTCATCGTCAGCCATCCGGCCGTCACCGGCGTGATTCCGGCGACGACCAGCGCCAGGAACATGGTGGATAACCTGGCGGGCGGCAGGGGTCGCCTGCCCGATGCAGCCACGCGGCAGCGGATGGTCGCGGAGTTGGGCTGACCGGACCGGCCCGCGGCCGTGTGGCGTTATGTCGCGGCTTGAAATGCCGCAGATGCGCCACCACTTAGGCCAGGTGGCTCGCTGCCGCCGGGGCGGCTACCATCATCGAACGTCCCTGCCCCGCGCCCCAACCTGAGGACCGCCGAGTGAGCGTCATTCCCGCCGAGGCCGCCGCCCCTTCCCCCGCCAGGACGCGGTCCGCCGGCGACGGACTCGCGCGCGTCGACCTGCCCGTGCGGGGCATGACCTGCAGCGCCTGCGCCACCCGGCTCGAGAAGGCCCTGGGCCTGGTGCCCGGGGTGGGCTCGGCAGCCGTGAACTTCGCGGTCGAGCGCGCCGACGTAGCCTATGATCCGGCGACCCTCGCCGTGCCGGCCATCGCGGACGCCATCGTCAAGGCCGGTTTCGAAGTCCCCACCGAGAGCTTCTCCTTTCCCATCGAGGGCATGACCTGCAGCGCCTGCTCGACGCGCGTGGAAAAGGCGCTGCGCCAGGTGCCGGGCGTGATCGAGGCGAACGTCAACCTCGCCATCGAGCGGGCGGACGTCCGCGTGATCCCCGGCACCGCCCGCCTCTCCGAGCTGGCGGAAGCGGTAACGAAGGCCGGCTATGGCGCACGGATAGAATCGCCGGCAGCCTCGCAGGCCCAGGCCGAGGAAGAGCATCGCCAGCGGGATCAGGCCCAGTTGCGGCGGGAGCTCACGATACTGCTGGTCTCGGCGGCCTTCGCCACGCCACTGCTGTTCCAGATGGGGGCCATGTCGCTCAACCTGCACTGGCACCTGCCCTCGTGGGTCGAGCTGCTGCTGGCGACACCCGTGCAGTTCGTGATCGGCGCCCGCTTCTACAAGTCGGCCTGGAAGGCCATCAAGGCGCGCTCGGGCAACATGGACGTGCTCGTCGTGCTGGGCACGACCGCGGCCTACGGCTACAGCCTGTACCTGCTCGCCACGCTGGGCCTCGACGGCGCCATGGGCCAGCTGTACTTCGAGGCCTCGGTGATCATCATCACGCTGGTCCTGCTCGGCAAGTTCCTCGAATCCCGGGCCAAGCGCGGCACCACCGCCGCCATCCGGCAGCTGATGGACCTCAGGCCCCAGACGGCACGCCTGCGGGGCGCGGATGGCGCCGAGCGGGAAGTGTCCATCAATGAGGTGCGGACCGGCGACCTGGTGATCGTGCGACCGGGCGAGCGGGTGCCCGTGGACGGCCAGGTCATGGCCGGCCGCAGCGAGCTCGACGAGTCGCTGATCACCGGCGAGAGCCTGCCGGTGGACAAGCAGCCCGGCAGCAAGGTGACCGGCGGCGCCATCAACGGCACGGGCCTGCTGGAAGTGCGCGCCACCGCCGTCGGCGCCGACTCCACGCTGGCCCGGATCATCCGGCTCGTGGAGAACGCCCAGGGCGGCAAGGCGCCCGTCCAGCGCCTCGTGGACCAGATCAGCGCCATCTTCGTGCCGGTGGTCGTGGCGCTGGCGGTCGTCGCCTTCGCCGGCTGGTTCGCCGTCACCGGCAATTTCGAGCAGGCCTTCGTCTCGGCCGTCGCCGTCCTGGTGATTGCCTGCCCGTGCGCCCTCGGCCTCGCGACGCCGACCGCGATCATGACCGGCACCGGCGCCGCTGCCCGGGCCGGCATCCTGATCAAGGATGTCGAGTCCCTCGAGCGGGCCCACCGGCTCGACACCATCGTCTTCGACAAGACCGGCACGCTCACGGCGGGCCGCGCCACGCTGGTCGGCACCACGTCCCTGCGCGGCACGGATGACGAGCTGGTGCAGCTCGCCGCATCGGTCCAGCACGGCAGCGAGCATCCGCTGGCCCGCGCGATGCTCGAGGCCGCGACACAGCGCCACCTGCCGCGCTCCCCGGTCACGGATTTCCGCAGCCACACCGGCCGCGGCGTGAGCGGCACCGTCGCCGGCCGCGAGATCTTCATTGGCAACACCCGGCTGCTCGACGAGCAGGGCATCGCCATCGGCAAGGCCGGCGAGCGGGTCCGGGACTGGGAACGCGAAGGCCGGACCGCGGTGTTCGTCGCTGACCGGGATGGCGTGCTGGGCGTGCTCGCCATCGCCGACCCGTTGCGGCCGGAGGCTGCGGAGGCCGTGAACGCCCTGCGCAGGATGGGCGTGCGCACCCTGATGCTGTCGGGTGACGCCGAGCTCGTGGCAGCCGCCGTCGGCCGGGAAGCCGGCGTCGACGAGGCCCGCGGCGGCATCCGGCCGGAGGGCAAGGCCGGGACCATCGACGAGCTGCGCGCCAGCGGCCGGGTCGTGGGCATGCTGGGTGACGGCATCAACGACGCGCCCGCCCTCGCGGCGGCGGATGTGGGCATCGCCATGGGCACCGGCACCGATATCGCGATCGAGAGCGCCGGGATCACGCTGATGCGGCCCGACCCGCGCCTGGTGGCCGGCGCGATCGACGCCAGCCGGGCCACGTTCCGCAAGATCAAGCAGAACCTGTTCTGGGCCTTCATTTACAATCTCATCGGCATCCCGCTGGCTGCGTTCGGCTACCTGAGCCCGGCGCTCGCCGGCGCCGCGATGGCGATGAGCAGCGTGAGCGTGGTAACCAATTCCCTGCTGCTGCGCCGCTGGCGCCCGCGGAGGTAGCCAGCGCCCGCGGCTGGATCAGTTCAACCATGATGACCGGAGGAAGAAATCTCATGAAGGCAGAGTTCAAGGTATCGGGCATGACCTGCGGCGGTTGCGAGCGCAGCGTGCAGAACGCACTGACGAGCCACAAGGGCGTCACGGCCGCCAAGGCCGACCGCACCAGCGGCACGGTCGCGGTCGAATTCGATCCGGCCCAGATCGAGCAGGCCGCCCTGGCCAAGGCCATCACGGCCGCCGGCTTCCAGGTCGCCGCGTAAACGCCTAGACGTAGGAGCGCCTTCAGGCGCGACTCCCCCTTCTCCCGCGAGAATCGAGTCCGCGAGTCTCGAGCGGGAGAAGGGGGAG
>CAZTGY010000078.1:0-6110 GCA_964613445.1 uncultured Chromatiaceae bacterium
AATTGCAGCGCCAGATCGAGGAACTTCGCGAGGATCTCAACAACCGCAAGAACGAGGAACTGGGCAAGCTGCGAATCAACGTGCTCCGGCAGATCGAGGGCTTTGCCAAGCAGGGTGGCTACGACCTGATTGTCAGCGACGGTCTCTATGTAAGTCCGGCGCTGGACGTGACCAGCCAGGTCCTTCAGGGCCTGCAGGGCGGGTCGGCTGCACCGAAGGCGCCGGCGAAGCCCTGAATGCCGAGCGCCTGACATGGGCGTCAGTCTTGGCCTGCTCGCTGTGCGGTACGGCTGCGAACTGCGGGGCGATCCGGACAAGGTCGTTGAGCACGTCGCCACCCTGGTCGGGGCTGACGACCACAGCCTGACCTTTCTCGCCAACTCCGCCTACCGGGGCCAGTTGGCGGCCACGCGCGCCGCCGCCGTCATCCTCGCGCCTGCTGATGCCGAAGGTTGTCCCGTCGATGCATTGGTCACGCGCGATCCCTATGTGGTTTACGCGCGTGCGGCGGCGGAGCTGCATCCCGCGCCGCGGCCGCGGCCCGGCATGCATCCCACCGCAGTCGTGGCGGCCGGTGTCGTCATTCCTCCCAGCTGCGAGATTGGCCCGGGTGTCGTGCTGGGGAGGGGAGTCGTGCTGGGCGAACGGGTGGTCCTGGGGCCCCACACGATTCTCGGCGACCGCGTGACGGTGGGCGCGGACACCCGGTTCATGCCGGGCGTCACCGTCCACGCTGACGTTAGCATCGGCGCACGTTGCATCCTCCACACGGGCGTTGTTCTCGGCTCGGATGGCTTCGGTTTTGCGCGGGAGCGGGAGGGCTCCTACGTCAAGGTTCCCCAGGTTGGCCGCGTCGTTGTGGGTGATGACGTGGAGATCGGTGCCAACACCACCATCGACCGGGGCGCCATCGACGACACCGTTATAGCCAACGGCGTGAAACTCGATAACCAGATCCAGGTCGGGCACAATGTGCGCATCGGCGAGCACACCGTGATAGCAGCGCAGACAGGCATTTCCGGCAGCACCACTATTGGAGCCCGGTGCACCATCGGCGGCCAGGCGGGCCTGGCAGGGCACATCGTGGTGGTGGACGATGTGGTCATAGGGGGCGGAACCGCCGTCACCGGCTCTATCCGGGTGGCGGGTGTCTACGCGGGTGGCGGGACGCCCGCTGACCAGCTGTCGCGCTGGCGCCGGAACATGGCGCGCTTCGGCCAGCTGGACGAGATCGCGAAGCGGGTGCGCAGCCTGGAAAGGCGCCTTGCAGAGTTCATCACTCCCGGCTCGCCCCCGCCCGGATGACAGATGCCGTGACAGACATCCACCCGACGGCAATCGTGGCAGCCGGTGCCGAACTCGACCAGGGCGTGGCCATAGGCCCCTATGCCGTGATCGGTTCGGGCGTTCGCATCGGTGGCGGCACCAGCGTGGGGGCCCATGCCGTGGTGAAGGGGCCCGCCACCATCGGGCGTGACAATCGCATTTTCCAGTTTGCGTCCATTGGCGAGGACCCCCAGGACAAGAAGTACCGGGGTGAGGCCACCAAGCTCGTCATTGGCGACCGCAACACCTTCCGGGAGTTTTGCACCATCAATCGCGGCACTGCCCAGGACCAGGGCGTCACCCGGATTGGCGATGACAACTGGATCATGGCTTACGTGCATGTTGCCCACGACTGCATCGTGGGCAATGACGTGATCTTCTCCAACAATACGACCCTGGCGGGGCATGTGCACGTTGGGGATCACGTGATCTGCAGCGGTTTCTCGGCAGTCCACCAGTTCTGCCGGCTGGGAGCGCACAGTTTTCTCGGCGGCTTTGCAGCCGTTACCCGTGACGTTCCGCCCTATGTCATGGTGGCAGGGCAGCCGACGGCGCCCCACGGCATCAACAGCGAGGGCCTGAAGCGGCGGGGATTCACCGCCGACCAGCTGCGGAACTTGAAGGAGGCCTACCGGATCCTCTACCGCGAGCAACTCCAGCTGGCCGAGGCCCGCGACCGCCTCGCCGCGCTCGCCGAGACGCAGCCCGAACTGCAAATCCTCGTCGAGTTCATCGACAAGTCAGAACGCAGCCTGATTCGCTGACGGCGTCAATGCCGCGGATCGCCATCGTGGCCGGCGAGATCTCGGGTGACAGGCTCGGGGCCGGGCTCATTGCCGCCGTGCGCGCCCGCCGTCCCGATGTCCAGTTCGCAGGCATCGCCGGCCCGGCCATGCTGGCCGCCGGTTGTGAGGCATGGGCGGCCAGCGAGGAACTCGCGGTCATGGGTCTCGCCGAGGTGGTCAGGCATCTGCCGCGTCTCCGGCAGGTGATGAGGGGGCTTGAGCAGCGCCTTGCCGCCCACCCACCGGACCTCTACATCGGCATCGACGCGCCCGACTTCAATCTGCGCGTGGAACGGCGCGTCAGGCTGGCCGGCCTGCGGACCCTCCACTACGTGTCGCCGTCGGTCTGGGCGTGGCGCCCGGGCCGCGTGAAGGTGCTCCGGGCGGCCTGCGATCACGTCCTGTGCCTCCTGCCCTTCGAGGCGGACTTCCTGCAGGCCCACGGTGTTCCCGCAAGCTTCGTCGGCCACCCGCTGGCCGACGAACTGCCAGTGGACCCCGACCGGGGTACGGCCCGGCGGGCGCTTGGCCTGCCGGCAGGTGGCCCGGTCCTTGCGATCCTGCCCGGGAGCCGCGCTGGCGAGCTGGAGCGCCTCGGGCCGGTCTTTGCGGCCACGGCGGCCTGGCTCGCCGCGCGCATCCCGCATCTGACGGCGGTCGTGCCCATGGCAACTCCGGCCCTCCGCCAGCGCTTCGAGGGACTCTGGAGTCCGGCAGCGACCGGCGGCGCCGACGTGCGGCTGCTGGACGGCCAGGCCCGGGACGCCATGGCAGCCGCGGACGTGGTTCTGCTCGCGTCGGGCACGGCGACCCTCGAGGCGATGCTCGTCAACCGGCCCATGGTGGTGGCCTATCGTCTTGCGCCGCTGACCTACGGCCTGGCGAAGGCCCTGCGCCTGGTTCGAGTGGAGCACTTTGCGCTGCCCAACCTGCTCGCCGGGGAGCGGCTGGTCCCGGAACTGCTGCAGGGGGCCGCCAATTCCGCGGCTCTGGGGGCCGAGGTACTGCGCTGGATGGAGTCACCGGACGATTGCGCACGGCTCCGGCAACGCTTCTCCGCGCTGGGCAACCTGCTCCGGCGCCACGCGAGTGAACGGGCAGCGGAAGTTGTGCTGGGGATGCTCCCAGGTTCGTATAATCGCTGAACCCTCCACCCACGTCATGGCTCCCTGTAGTGAATCTTGCTGGCGAAACCGTAGCGGGCCTCGATGAGGCGGGCAGGGGCCCGCTCGCCGGCCCGGTGGTAGCCGCGGTTGTGGTCCTAGGGAGCACCCAGTCCATTGCCGGCGTCCGGGACTCCAAACAGCTCACCGCTGCCCAGCGAACCGAGGCGGCCCTGCGAATTCGCTCCGAAGCTTGCGAGTGGGCGCTGGGCGAGGCCTCGCGGGAAGAGATCGACGAGCTCAACATCCTCCAGGCAACGCTGCTGGCCATGCAGCGGGCCTTCGCGGGCCTTGCCGGGGTGCCGGGACGGGTGGAGGTCGACGGCAACCGCTCGCCCCGCCTCATCGGTTACCGGGGCTCCATCGAGACCGTGGTGGAGGGTGATCGGCTCCGCCAGGCGATTGCCGCAGCCTCCATCCTCGCGAAGGTGCATCGGGACGGGCTGATGGACCGGCTCCACACGCTTTACCCGGCTTACGGCTTCGGGCAGCACAAGGGCTACCCGACAGCCGGGCACAGGGCAGCGCTCGCGGCGCTCGGTCCCTGCCCCGAGCACCGGCGCAGCTTCGCGCCGGTCCGGGCCGCGGCGGAGGGCGCGTCGCGCTGCGGGAGCGGTATCCCATGACGCCGGGCTTCGTGCACCTGCATGTGCACACCGAGTATTCGCTGGTGGACAGCGTCGTCCGCGTGCCGGAACTCCTGGCCGCGACCGCTGCCGGCGGCATGCCGGCTGTGGCGATCACGGACCAGGGTAACCTGTTCGGCCTGGTGAAGTTCTACCGCGCGGCTCTGGCCGCCGGAGTCCAGCCAATCGTTGGCGCCGAAGTCTGGGTTGCCGGTCCCGCCGACAAGGGCCAGGCGGATCGCCAGGAGCCGTCCAGGCTCGTGCTCCTGTGCCGCAACCAGGCTGGCTACCGCAATCTCTGTCGCCTGCTCACCCGTGCCTGGCTGGAGGGCCAGCAGGGCGGCCTGCCACTGGTGCGAGCGGGCTGGCTCGCCGAGGGAGCCGGCGAGGGACTGATCGCGCTTTCCGGTGGCCGCGATGGCGTGCTCGGGCGCACGTTGCTGGCGGGCTCCCGGCCGCTCGCCGAGCGCACGGCCGCCGAGTTTCGCGCCTGGTTCAATGGCGACTTCTACGTGGAAGTGCAGCGGACCGGACGCCTGCAGGATGACGACTACCTGCACGCCGCCGTGCGCTTCGCTGCCGTTGCGGGTTTGCCGCTCGTCGCCACCAATGACGTCCGCTTCCTCACGCCGGAAGAGTTCGAGGCGCACGAAGCCCGGGTGTGCATCCAGACCGGCTACGTGCTGGCCGACCCGGGCCGGCCCCGGCTGTACAGCGACCAGCAATACCTGCGCTCGCCCGCCGAAATGGCCGAGCTCTTCGCCGACCTGCCGGAAGCCCTGGAGAACACGGTCGAGATCGCCCGTCGGTGTCACCTGGCGCTGAGCCTTGGCGAGACCCACCTTCCTGATTTCGGCGTGCCGGAAGGGACGACGTCCGACGCCTGCCTGAGAGGCCAGTCAGTGGAGGGCCTGGCGGCCCGGTTCCCGGCGGTAGCCCCGGCGCCTGCCTATGCGGAACGGCTCGAAGTGGAACTCGACGTGATCTGCCGCATGGGCTTCGCCAGCTACTTCCTCATCGTGGCGGACTTCATTGGCTGGGCGCGGGAGCACCAGATCCCCGTGGGACCCGGGCGCGGCTCCGGTGCCGGCTCCCTCGTGGCCTGGGCCCTCGGCATCACCGACCTCGACCCGATCCGCCACGACCTCCTCTTCGAGCGCTTCCTGAATCCGGAGCGCGTTTCGATGCCGGACTTCGACATCGACTTCTGCATGGAGGGCCGCGATCGCGTCATCGACTACGTGAGCGAGCGCTATGGGCGCGACCGCGTCTCCCAGATCATCACGTACGGCACCATGGCGGCGCGGGCCGTAGTGCGCGACGTCGGGCGTGTCCTCGGTCAGCCCTACGGCCTGGTGGACCGGATCGCCAAGCTCGTGCCAAACGATCCCGGCGCCGAGGTAACCCTCGACAGCGCGCTGGCCCAGGAAGCCGAGCTCCGGGAGTTGTACAACCAGGATGACGACGTGCGGGGAGTCATTGACCTCGGCCGGCGGCTGGAAGGCCTCGTGCGCAACGCGGGGCGGCATGCCGGCGGCATCGTGATTGCCCCCCGGGACATCACCGAATTCACGCCCCTGTACCAGGTCGAGGGCGAGAAATTCACGGTCACCCAGTTCGACAAGGACGACGTCGAGGCCGCGGGGCTCGTCAAGTTCGACTTCCTCGGCCTCCGCACGCTGACGATCATCGACCGGGCGACGCGCGCCATAAACGCGGCCAGGGCTGCCGCCGGCGAGCTGCCCATCGAGGTGCAGTCGCTGGAGATGGACGACCAGGTGACGTTCCGCCTGCTCCGCGCGTGCAAGACGACTGCCGTATTCCAGCTCGAGTCACGCGGCATGCGCGACCTCGTGCGCCGGCTCCAGCCCGACACTTTCGACGACCTGGTGGCACTTGTGGCCCTTTACCGGCCCGGTCCGCTGCAGTCCGGGATGGTCGATGACTTCATCAGCCGCAAGCACGGGGGGCGCGACCAGGCAATCGACTACCTCCATCCCGATCTTGAGCCTGTCCTGCGCAATACCTATGGCGTGATCCTGTACCAGGAGCAGGTCATGCAGATCGCCCAGCGCCTGGCGGGTTACTCGCTTGGGGAGGCCGACCTGTTGCGCAGGGCCATGGGCAAGAAGAAGCCCGAGGAGATGGCCAAGCAGCGGTCCATTTTCACCGACCGGGCCGCAGACCGGGGCACGGAGCGGTCGCGAGCC
>CAZTGY010000078.1:6120-9951 GCA_964613445.1 uncultured Chromatiaceae bacterium
AGCCACGTACATCTTCGACCTGATGGAGAAGTTTGCGGGTTATGGCTTCAACAAGTCCCATTCCGCTGCCTACGCGGTGCTTACGTACCAGACGGCGTGGCTGAAGGCCAACCACCCGGCGGCATTCATGGCGGCCGTGATGACGACGGAGATGGGCGACACGGACGCGCTCGTCGTCCAGCGCCGCGAGTGCCTGGCACTGGACCTGAATGTGCTCCCGCCTGACGTCAACGCATCCGCCCATCCGTTCCAGGTCGAAGGTGACAAGGGCATTCGCTACGGCCTGGGCGCGATCAAGGGCGTTGGTCGCAGCGCCGCCGAGCACATCGTGGCCGTCCGCGAGGAGGGTGGGCCCTACCAGAGCCTGCAGGAGTTCTGCAGCCGGACCGGCGGCCAGAAGCTCGGGCGCCGGCCCGTGGAGGCGCTGATCAAGGCCGGAGCCTTCGACGCTTTCGGGCCCAACCGGCCCAGCCTGCTCGCCGCCCTGCCCGGGGCGATGGATGCCGCGGAACAGGCGGCGGCAGCCGCCAGCGTTGGCCAGGAAGACCTGTTTGGTGCGCCGGCGGCGCCGGCCGCCGGGCAGTATTCCGTTCCCGAGGTGGCTGATTGGGGCTGGGGCAGGAAGCTCCAGGCGGAGCGCGAGAGCCTGGGGCTCTACCTGAGTGGCCACCCGTTCGACCAGTACCGCACCGATCAGCCGTTCATCACCACGTCCAGCATCGAGGCATTGGTCGCCGAGCGGCCGCCGGCGCCCGGAGAGTTTCGCGGCCCCGGCCGGGAGGTGGTGATAGCGGGCCTGGTTGCGTCGGTCCGCAAGCGCGGCACCCGCACGTCAATCGAGCTGGACGACGGCACCGGGACACTGGAGGTCGGCTTCTTCCAGGAGGGCTATGATCGTTTTCGGCATCTCCTGGGCGTGCACGCCCTCGTTGCCGTCAGCGGCACGCTGCGCTTCGAGGAGTATCTCGACGGCTGGCGCCTGAACGCCAAGGATGTCCTCGACCTGGACAGGATCGTGGAGTCGCGTGCCACAGGGTTGCTGCTTCGCTGGCGCGCCGACGTTGACCGGTCGCTCAGTCCCGAGTTGCTGAAGAGCGTGATGGAGCGGCATCGTCCCGGGAAGTGCAGTGTCTCGCTCTACTACAGCACCGGGGGAACACAGGCCCGGGTCGCGCTGGGCAGGGACTGGAGCGTGCGTCCGACGCGGGAATTGCGCGAGAGATTGTCGGAACTGGTGGGCCTGGATGGCTTCCGGTTCGTTTACGAAGGTCCCCGCCAGTAGTAAGGTTCCCCGATGGACCTGAAATTCCTGGATTTCGAACAGCCGATTGCCGAGCTTGAAGCCAAGATCGACGAGCTGCGCTTCGTTGGCGATGACTCGGAGATCAACATCAGCGATGAGATTGCGCGTCTCAAGTCGAAAAGCGAGGCGTTGACCCGCAGCATCTTCTCGAGCCTCACCGCCTGGCAGGTTGCCCAGCTCGCGCGGCATCCGCTTCGGCCCTACACCCTGGACTACCTGGCGGTCCTGAGCCCCGACTTCCAGGAGTTGCACGGCGACCGCATGTTTGCCGACGATCCGGCAATGGTCGGTGGCCTCGGGAGGCTCGATGGCAGGCCCGTGGTGTTCATCGGCCAGCAGAAGGGCCGTGATACCAAGGAACGCGTCCGCCGCAACTACGGCATGCCCAAGCCCGAGGGCTATCGCAAGGCGCTGCGCCTGTTGAAACTCGCGGAGAAGTTCCGGCTCCCGGTCGTCACCTTCATCGACACCCCAGGTGCCTATCCAGGGATAGGGGCCGAGGAGCGTGGCCAGAGCGAGGCCATTGCCCGGAACCTGTTCGAAATGGCCCGGCTCAAGACCCCCGTGGTCAGCGTCGTGATCGGCGAGGGCGGCTCCGGCGGTGCCCTGGCCATCGGCGTGGGCGATCGCGTGATCATGCTCGAGTACAGCGTGTACAGCGTCATCTCCCCTGAGGGCTGCGCCAGCATCCTGTGGAAGAGCGCGGACAAGGCCGAGACCGCCGCGGAGGCGATGGGCATCACCGCCCCGCGACTGCGGGAGCTTGGGCTGATCGATGAAGTCATTCGCGAGCCGCTCGGTGGCGCACATCGCGACGCTGCGGGCACGGCCGAAGCCGTGCGCGCGGCCCTGATCAGTCACCTTCGTGACCTGGAAGCACTCGACATCAACGAGCTGTTGCGCCGGCGGGCCGTGCGCCTGCGGGCCTACGGCAGCTTCCGGGAGAGCTGAGCCCAGGGGCGCCGAAGCATGCGTCCCGAATCCGACCGCGTCCGGCAAGCCCTGATGGCAAGCCTGCCAGCGGGCGCCACGGTCTGCGTCGCCTTCAGCGGCGGCCGTGACTCGACGGTCCTGCTCCATGCCCTGGCGCGTTTGCGGGAAGAAGGCCGCTTCGTCCTGCGGGCCCTGCACGTCGATCACGGTATCCAGCCCACCGCCGGGTACTGGGCGGAGCACTGCGTCGCGCTAGCGGACAGGCTGGGCGTTGCCTGCGAAGTCCTGGCGGTCACCGTGCGCAACGACCGTGGCAAGGGCCTGGAAGCGGCGGCGCGTGAGGCGCGCTATGGCGCGCTCGGGCGGGGGCTCCAGGCAGCCGAATGGCTCCTGACGGCGCACCACGCGGATGACCAGCTGGAAACCGTCCTGTTGCACCTGTTCCGGGGTTCGGGGGTGAGCGGACTCGCGGGAATTCCCCGTAATGTGGCGTTCGGGCCCGGTCGACTCTGCCGCCCGCTCCTGGACGTCCCCGCCGGGTCACTGGCCGCGTATGCGGTGGAGCACCTGGTGGCTGAAGGCCTTGGGTGGCTGACGGATCCCATGAACGCGGATCCCGGCTTCGACCGGGCGTTCGTGCGGCACGAAGTCACGCCAGCAGTGGCGCGCCGGTTCCCGTCAGCGGCCAGCGCGGTCGGGCGCGCCGCCGTGCTGGCTGCCGAGGCGGCCGGGCTGCTCGACGAACTGGCCCGGGCGGACGCCCGCGACGCGGTCGTGGCCAACCGGGTGTCCATCCGGGCCATCGAGGCTCTCGGCGCGGCGCGCCAGCGAAACCTGATCCGCATGCTGGCCCGGGACCGCGGCTGGGCGACGCCGCCGGAGCGGCGTTTGCGGGAGGGCCTGGTCCAGCTGCTGGCGGCGGCCCCGGGCCGCCAGCCGGTACTGGCCTGGGGCGGGCACGAAATCCGGCGGTTCCGGGCGGACCTGCACCTGCTCGATATCGCCATTCCCGGCATGGATTCGCCGGGGGAGTCCACGCCCTGGCCCGAAGGGGAGCGGCTGGACCTGGGCGGCATCCGGGGCAAACTTGATCTCAAGCGGGATACCGGTGGCGCCGGTCTGGCCCCGGTCGTCGTTGCCGGTGGCCTGGAGGTGGCGTTTCGCGGTGGTGGCGAACGCGTGCGCCCCGGCTCCGACCGGCACCACCGGACGCTGAAGTACCTCTTCCAGTCCCGCGGCGTCGTGCCCTGGATGCGGGGCCACATTCCGCTGCTCTTCGCCCGCGGGCAACTGGCAGCGGTGGCCGATCTCTGGATCGCCGACTGGGCCGCCGCGGCGCCAGGAGACCCGGGACTCCAGATCGTCTGGACGGGCCACGCCCCGATCTGGTAACTTTTCCTCCCCATCTGCCTCCTGATGGAGAGTCCAGCCCGAGCATCGCGCCGCCTTACCCGAGCCTCGCCGCCGGTAAGGTGTCCCGCTGTGTTTGGCACGGTTTAACGGCCGACGGAGTCGGCGGAGATGGGTGCCATGCCCCGCTATATTTTCGTGACTGGTGGCGTCGTGTCCTCGCTCGGCAAGGGCATCACGGCCGC
>CAZTGY010000079.1:0-9944 GCA_964613445.1 uncultured Chromatiaceae bacterium
GAGTCTCCAGCACCAGCGGCTTCGACCCGTGCATGGTGCTGCGGGATTCCCGGTAGGCTTCCTCGCTCTCCGGTACCCGGACGTCGAACAGGTGCACCTTGTCATACCGGCCGGCGCGCTTGCCGCTGCCGTCGTAGACGAGGGCCGAGGCGTAGGGCCGCTTGGGGTCATCGCTCTTCAGCGGAATCGTGCCACCAACGATCCACATGCCGGAGCGGGCGGCTTCCGCGGCGAGGAAGTCCTGCAGGGGCCCGGCACCGTCCTCCTCGATGATTGCCAGGCGATCCCCTTCCTTCTTGCCCATCCGGGCGAAGTTCTCGGGCAGGACGGCCAGCGTGGCGCCATCGGCGGCTGCCGAGCGAAGCCAGCGCCGGGCGCGCGTCAGGTTGGCGGCGACGTCCTCGCCGGAGTTCATCTGGATCGCGGAGATTCGGAGCGTTTTCATCAGGGCGTGTTCCGGAGTGAGCCGGTGAGTGTACGAAAAATGGGAGTCGAAATTGGGGTCTGACCCCCATTTTCGGCGTCAGCGCGTCAGCTCGGCTTCCGGGGGCAGCTCCTTGAGGACCTCGGCCAGGTACCGTTCGCAGTCCCGGAACGGCGTCAGGTCCACCTCGCTCTTCTGGACCCTGGTCACGGCCGGCTCGTCCCAGCCGCCGGACACCCGGTAGTAGCTCTCCCCCAGCGAGCTCAGTGGCTTGCGGAAGATCTGCGAGATCAGCAGCACCGTGCTGCCGATGACCGGCCCGCCCACGAACCCGCCCACGGCCAGCACGTCCGAGACGTGGGGCCGGACGACGGCCAGCTGGTCGTAGCTCCGCTCCCGGATGGAGACACGACCCAGGATGCCGACGTCGGTCACCGGGCCTTCCAGGCCCAGGTTGCAGGTAAAGGCATTGCCCTTGTCGAGGCGGAACTCACCCTTCACCTGATCGAAGGCCAGGCCCTTGTCCGTCACGTCCGAGAAATCCAGGCCCAGGCGGTGGGGCAGCGTCGCAATGCTGAGCAGGCCGACGAATCGCCCGCCGCCTGGCTCCACCGGCAGGAACTGGCCCTTGTCCAGGTTGACGACGACCCTGCCGCCCGCGGCATTGAGGAAGTCGTCGCTCGGCCCCCCCGGCCAGAACAGGTCGAGGGTCACGCTGGCCTTCTCCCCCTCGATGACCGGGTCATAGCCCAGCGCCTTGAGCGTCGAGGCGATGTCCGTGGACGTCAGCTGGAGCCGGAGCTCGCTGCGTTGCCGGCGGACGTCGTTGTCCTCCACCACCCAGGTGGCATCGCCGCTGACCCGGAAGGTCGGACCCTGGAGGTTGAGCGGCTCCACCACGATGCCATCGCCGCGCTGGGCAAGCTCGGCGGTCAACCGCCCCAGCCGCATGTCCTTCAGCACGAAATCGCCGATGGTGGCCCGCACGGCCGGCAGGTTCCTCGGGTCCGCAGCGCCGTCGCCGGTGGCTGGATCGGACTCGACCAGCCAGAGTCGCTCCATGTCGAGGACGACCGGCGCCTCGTCGGCCGGGCCGGCAGGCACGGTCACCGCTCCCTCCGCGGACGGTCCGCGCACTGCCACCCGCCACTCATTGCCTGCCCGCCGCGCATCGATCCGTGCCTCGGGAAACGACCGGCCAAAGATCGCAAAGCGGTCCGCCTGGAAGTCGACCCGGCGGATCAGGTCATTGGCGACGGCCTGGCTGCCGCCCGACGCGCCGCGGCCAGGGAACCAGTCCTCGAAGCGGAGGCTGGCAAAGGTCCCGCCGATCTCCAGACCGGGCTCTGCCGGAACGCTGGCCAGAATGCTGCCACTGCGCAGGGCGCCCCTCTCGAGGCTCCAGGCGGACCTGGCGCGTCGGGTCTGCGCCACGAACTGCAGTGCCCAGCTGACGCCGCGCTCGATGGCACCGCTCACCTGGACCACGCCCCGCTGCGGCAGCTGCACCTCCAGGCGCAGCGGTTCCGGCTCGCCGGCCACCTTGGTCAATGGCGGCGGTAGCGTGCTGAGCAGCTGCTCAAGAGCGGACCGGATCTCGATGCGGACGGGCTCGCTCGCCCGGCGGGCCGGCACCTTGACCTTCGCCTCCCAGGCCAGGGCGCCGCCGAGCTTGTCGGCATAGGGCAGCGAGAATGCCGCTGCGAGCTTTCCCACCGGAGTCTCACCCTTCACGTCAGCCACCTGGGAAAGGCCGGACTCGGCTGGCGTTGCAGCACGCAGCGCAATCTTCACCGGCTCGTCCAGGAAGCGGCCAGTGAGCTCAGTGGCCGCAAGCCGGTCCGTATCCAGGCGCACGACGCCATCCAGTGCGGTGAGGCGGAAGTCCACGCCGCGCAATCCCAGGTTGGCCCCCTCCAGGTCGAAGGTGCCCGCCAGCCGGTAGTCCTGCGGCCTGCCAATGGGGACCCGCAGGTCGATGGCCGTGGTCACCGGGCCGCTGCCCGTCACGGTCTCGAGGGTGGGACCCAGGAGGCCGGCAACCGGGGTCTGGCGGAGGAAGCTCAGGATCTGCCCGAGTTGCAGGCGGCCGGCCGCGGCCACGTCGAGCTCGGCGTCGCGAATCAGGTTCGGCACGCGGATTTCGGCATCGCTGAAAGGAATCCCGCCGACCGTGCCCCGGTTCTCCACCGTCGTGAGCGTGACACGATCGATGATCACGGTTCCCGCCGCGCTCTCCAGCCGGGGCCAGTTGTCGGCATAGTCGATGACGGCGTCCGCCAGGGTGAATTCGGCGCGAAAGCGCCCGCCTCCATCCTCGTAGGGGAATCCGCGCAGCGGACCCTGCCAGAGCAACTCGGCCCGCGGCACCGAACCGGCGACGAAGGCGCGGTCCAGCCACTGGACGACGCCGGGCTTGAACTTCACGAGCGGCAGGTAGTTCAGGGCCGCCGGTGCGGACGACGCCACGAAGCGGGCCGAGATGTCGACGAAGACCGGCCCCGCCGGCGGAAACATCACGCGCACCCGCGACCGGCTCTCTCCGTCGGCCGTGGCGATCTGCAGTTCGTCACCAAAGACCTCCAGGCCCTGGTCCGAGCGCTTCCAGCCGACCAGCCCGTTGGCGCTGCTGGTGCGGATGTCGGCACGGAACAGCTTCGGGAAGCGCAGGATGCCGCCGCCGGACTTGAGGTCGACGCGGCCTCCGGACTCGTCGGCGCGCGCGTTGCCGGTAATGCCGGTGACCGCCCAGCCTGGCGCCGGCATGACGAGGCCCACCTCGCGGAAGTCGGCTTCTGCCACCCAGCTCGGCGGCTGGTCCACCGGCAGGGCGGCGGTGAGCCTGAAATCACTGATGTCGCCCTCCAGGCGCTCGGGCAGGAGGTCGCGCCGCAGCCCCGTGCTGGCGACTGACCAGATGACCGGCCACAGGTCCTGCAGGCGCACGTTCGTGGCCGCGGCGGTGAGCGCGCCGGCGGCATCATCAGCGGGCGACCGGTAGCTGATGGAACCGGTGGCTGCCGGGGAATTCCGGGAATTGCGCTGCACGGCGAAGCGCCGGAGGGTTGCCTCCCAGCCGGCGGTTCCCCGTTTCCAGCCGGCCTGGAGGTCCAGGCCCTCGAAATCGTTGTCGTCGGTGGCGACGCCGTCCCACACCGTGGGACCCAGGTCGAGGTCCACATCGATCGCCGTCGGGGTCGTACCGGTGAACGTGGCCCGGAGGTCCGCGTCGCCACGCCCCGAGACCAGGGGGACCGGCTCATTGGCGAGCATGCGCAGCCACCGGGCCACGTCGAGGTCGGACCCCGTCGCACTGACCTCCCAGGCCAAACGGTCGGGTGCGGCCGCCGGATCCGGCGGCCGGCCGGAAGGGAACAGTGCCGCCGGTACCGTCCCCGCGAGTTCGAGACCGGAGCCGAGCCCATCGCGCCCGTCCACCTCGGCGGCAAACTCCACGAGCCGGGGGCCCAGGTCCAGGTCCAGTTGCCGGACCCGGAGCGCGAGGCGTGGCTCCAGGCGCGATGGATCCTCCACCAGGAGGTCTATGTCCCTCAGTTGCAGGTCCAGGCGCGGCAGGCGCTGGTTCCGGGGCCGGCGCAACAATTCGTCGAGGAACACCGTGTTCACCAGCCACTGGCCGCTGGCCAGGCGCTCGGCCTTGACGCTTGCCCCGCTGACCGAGATCCGTCCCGGCTGGAGCTGGCGATCCACGAGAAGCCGCCAGATACTGACGCCGACACTCAGTTCCCGGGCATCGAATACCGGGCGCGCATCCGCCAGCATTGCAATGCGCACGTCCGAGAAACGCACCTCGGGACCGCGGAGGGGCCAGCTGGCGCTCAGGGTCCGGAATTGCACGTCGAAGCCGGTGGCTTCCGTGACGAAGCGCCGGATCTGATCCTGGTAGTCGGGAGCCAGGGGCAGGAGCAGGCGCGCGAGCCCCACCAGCACCGCCAGGACGATGAGCACGGCCGCGGCGATGCCGGCCAGCCAGCCCAGGCTCCGCCCGAGGATCCCGCGTTGCCTCACGGCGCAGGCCGCCTACACCAGCACGACGTCGAACTGATCCTGGGCATACAGGCTCTCCGCCTGCAACCGGATCGACTTGCCGGTCAGGGCCTCGAGTTCGGCGACGCTGGACGACTCCTCGTCCAGCAGCAGCTCGATGACTTCCTGGTGAGCGAGAATGACCAGCTCCTTGAAACTGAATTGCGCATGCTGCCGGAGAATCTCACGGAAGATCTCGTAGCAGACGGTTTCCGGGGACTTGATGTGCCCACGGCCCTCGCAGGTTGGACAGGGCTCGCACAGGAGGTGTTCCAGGCTTTCCCGGGTTCTTTTCCGGGTCATCTGCACGAGCCCGAGCGGCGACACCTCGGCAACCTGGGATCGGACGGTGTCGCCTGCGAGCGCGGCGTTCAGTGCCTCCAGGACCTGCTTGCGGTGCGCTTCCTCCAGCATGTCTATGAAATCAATGATGATGATCCCGCCGAGGTTGCGCAGCCGGAGCTGGCGCGCAATGGCCACCGCGGCCTCGAGATTGGTCCGGAATATGGTGTCTTCCAGGTTACGGTGCCCGACGTAACCGCCGGTGTTCACGTCAATGCTGGTCAGCGCCTCCGTCTGGTCGATGACCAGGTAGCCGCCCGACTTGAGGTCCACCTTGCGCGCCAGGGCCTTCTGGATCTCGTCGTCGATGCCATAGAGGTCGAAGATCGGCCGGGGCCCCGGATAGAGCTCGATGCGGCCCGCCAGTTCGGGCATGACGCTGGCCGCAAAGCTCCGCAGATCGTCACAGGCCCGCGCGTCGTCGATGCGCACCTTGACCGTGGCCGGATTCACCAGGTCGCGCAGCACGCGGATGGCCAGAGGCAGATCCTGGTGGACGAGCGACGGCACCGGGGAATTCTGTGCCTGCCGCCACACCACGCCCCACAGGCGATGCAGGAACTCCACGTCGGCGCGCAGCGGGGCCTCTCCCACCCCTTCGGCCGCGGTCCGCACGATGTAGCCATGGCCTGGATGGTCGCCGGTGAGTCCGGCCATCAGCTGCTTCAGCCGGTTGCGCTCGTCCTCGGACTCGATTCGCCCGGAGACGCCGAGGGTGGTCTCCCGGGGCAGCAGCACGAGGTAACGGGACGGCATCGTGATGAACGTCGTGAGGCGGGCGCCCTTGGTGCCCAGCTGGTCCTTCACCACCTGGACAAGCACCGTGTCACCCTCCCGCAGCAGGTTGCGGATGTCGGGTTCCAGGCCTGGGACGGCTGGCGGCGAACCGGGCGGCGGCAGCACGTCGGAAGCGTGCAGGAAGCCCGTGCGGGCCAGGCCCATCTCAACGAAGGCAGCCTGCATCCCCGGCAGGACCCGGGCCACCCGGCCCCGGTAGATGTTTCCGGTGAGGCCACGCCGTGACGTGCGTTCGATCAGCACCTCCCGCAGCACGCCGCCTTCCACGACGGCGGCACGCACTTCCCGCGACGTGAGATTGATGAGGATTTCTTCGTTCAAGGGAGCAACCTTCAGAGCAGCTCGCAGCCGAACAGGGCGAGCAGGCGGGCCGTCTCGAACAGGGGCAGGCCCATCACGCCGGAGTAACTGCCCCGGAGGTCGGCGATGAACTGCGCACCGCGGCCCTGGATGGCATAGGCGCCGGCCTTGTCCGCCGGCTCGCCCGTACGCCAGTAGGCGGTTATCTCCCCGGCCGTCAGCGCGCGAAAGGTGACCTCGCTGCAACTGAGCTCGACCCGCTCCCGCTGGCCGTCCGCGACGGCCACTGCGGTAAACACGGAATGCGTCCGGCCCGACAGGCGGCCGAGGATCCGGGCCGCATCCGCCTCGTCGAGGGGCTTGGCGAACAATTCGGCGCCCAGGGCTACCGACGTGTCGGCTGCAACGACGGGCGACCGCAGGTCCTGCCGGAGTGCCACGCCGGCCCGCGCCTTGGCGGATGCCAGGCGGCAGACCAGGTCCGCGGCGCCTTCCCCGGGCTGGGCCTCCTCGTCCACGGCAACCGGCAGTACGTCAAACCGTACCCCGAGCTGGCCAAGCAGCTCCCTTCGCCTCGGGGATGCCGAGGCGAGATACACGAAGGGGATCGATGACTGTTTCACGGAGCCGGACGTCCTGGCATTCAGGCCTTGTGGTACGGATGGCCCTGCAGGATCGTCCACGCCCGATACAGCTGCTCGACGACGATCACGCGGGCAAGGCCATGGGGGAACGTCAGGGCAGACAGGGACCAGGCCTGGTTGGCGCGCGCCGTCACCTCCGCCGCCAGTCCCTCGGGGCCGCCGATGACCAGCGCCACCGACGGCTGGTGGTTCTGCCAGCGCTCCAGTTCCCGGGCGAGCTCCACTGAGGACCAACCCCGCCCCCGCTCATCCAGCGTCACCACGAAATCGCCGGGCCGGATGCGCTGGAGGAGGCGCTGGCCCTCCTTGGCCCTGGCCACGGCCGGATCCCCGCCGGAGGAGCGCAGGGACAGCGGGATCTCGACGAGCTCGGGCTTCAGGTGGGCCGGCAGGCGGGCCAGGTACAGGTCGACGGCATCGCGCACCCAGTCTTCCGGGCGGGTACCGATCACCAGGAGCCGAATTTTCATGCGTGATACTGCCAAGTCCCCGCCGGGAGGGGGCGGAGGATCATACACGCCAACCCGGCCGGCCTGGCCGGTGGCCAGCCTGGTCCCCCGACGACCCCGGGCGGGGGTCGGCCGGCTACGGCCTCAGGCGGTGGCCGCAGCCCCCATGTCCCAGAGGCTCTCCAGCTTGTAAAACTCGCGGGCCTTGGGCTGCATGATGTGGACGACCACATCTGCCAGGTCCACCAGGACCCACTCCCCGCTGCCGGTTCCCTCGATACCCAGAGGCGGGCAGCCGGCCTCGGACGCCCGCTGCACCAGCCGCTCGGCGATGGACTTAACGTGGCGGTCGGACGTGCCGCTCGCCACGACCATGTAGTCCGCGATCGAGGTGAGCTGGCGCACGTCCAGCACCTTGATGTCGCGGGCCTTGAGGTCCGCCAGCGCGTGCTCCGCAAGCGCCAGCAGTTGCTTACTGCGCACTAGTTAATGCCTCCCTTGGATTGGCATAGATGTGGGTCTTGGCGATTAATTCAAGCACGGCGTCCGGCACGAGAAAGCGGGGATCGCCGCCGCCGGCCACCAGGGCGCGGATCGCCGACGAGGAAATTTCGAGCTGCGTGACGTCCCGGAGCAGCACTCGCCCGGCCGGAGCACTGGCGAGGTCGCTGGCGCTGGCAGTGGCCCGGGATTGCAGGAGCTGGCCGGCCTCCCCGTCCATCGGCAGCCCGACGCCGGGACGCCGCGCCACCACGATGTGGGCCAGGTCCGGGATGTCGCGCCAGCGATGCCACGTGGGCAGGCCCAGGAACGCGTCGAGTCCCAGCAGGAGGCACAACGGCCGGTCACCCGACTCCTCGCGGAGGCTCGACAGGGTGTCGACCATGTAGGACAGCCCCGGGCGGCGAAGTTCCCGGCCATCGACGCGGAAGCCCGGCAGGCCCTCGAGGGCGGCCTCGAGCATCCGCAGCCGCAAGGCTTCCGGCGCCACGGCCGGCGGCCGGTGCGGCGGCAGGCGGCAGGGCACGAAGCGAACTTCGGCCAGCCCGAGCGCGGTCATCAGCTCGTGGGCCGTGCGCAGGTGGCCCACGTGGACGGGATCGAAGGTGCCGCCAAAAACGCCGATCGGTTGCTGCGGCATCAGGCGAGTTCGGCTCCCTTGAGCGGCCGGCCCGCGAGGGCCAGGGTGAGTTCGAGCAGGGCGTTCCAGGGCTCACCGGGCCGGGCGCCCTTCACGATCTGGTCGGCGCGGCCAGCCATGCGCAGCAGCCGGCGGAGCGCGCCAGGCTTATGGTTGCGCAATGCCCGGATGTAGAGATCGGCCCGGGATTGCCAGACGCCGGCGGCCTGGACGGCCTTCGCGGGCGAGCCGTCGCGGCTGGCGCGGATGCCCGCATCGACGAGCACCAGCGCCTCCCTCACCAGCGACCAGAGCACCAGGGCAGCGGCCGTCCCCTCGTCCCGGAGGCCGCCGAGTACGCGTACCGCACGCTCGACGTCTCCGGCCAGCGCCGCGTCGCCCAGCTGGAACACGTCGAAGCGGGCGCCGTCCGCCACGGCGGCACGGATCAGGTCCACGTCGAGCGCGGTGCCCGGGGGATGGACAAGGGCCAGCTTGTCGATCTCCTGCTGGGCTGCCAGCAGGTTGCCCTCCACCCGGGCCGCCAGCAGGTCCAGGCCCTCGGCGTCGCAGGTGAGGCCCGCCCTGCGACAACGCTGCGCGATCCACTGGGGCAGGTCCGGCAACGAGGGCGGCCGGGTCTCCACCCAGACCCCGGAGCTGGCCAGTGCGGTCACCCAGGCCGAATTCGCTGCTTTGCCTTTCAGCGCTGGCGTGATGATGACGACGGTATTGCCGTCGGGATCCCGGCGCGCCAGCTCGCGCATGGCTTCGGAGCCTTCGTTGCCGGGAGTAGTCGTGGGCAGGCGGATCTCAACCAGCTTGCCGGTGGAAAACAGCGACAGGTTGCGGAGGGACGCCGTCACGTTCCCCCAGCTGAACGAGCGCTCGACGGCGTGGGATTCGCGCTCCTCGCACCCGCCAGCGATGGCGGCGGCGCGGAGGGCATCGACGACCTCGTTGACCAGCAACGGCTCGTCCCCGGAAACCAGGTAAATGGAGGCCAGCCTGGCAACAGCGGGAGACGTCGGCGGCGTGCCGCCGTGCGATCGTCCCAGGTGCTCCTTCAGCTGCTGGAGGAGCTGGTCGGGCCTCAGCTTCATGCCCGGACGTCTGGCCTGGCTATTGGCCGAGCTGTTGCCAGTCTATGGACTCCTCTTCGAGAAGGACGGGAATGCCCTCGCGGACGGGATACACGAGTCGCCCGTCCCGGGTGACCAGGGCTTCGGACAGGGTTTCAGGCAGGGCCAGGGCGGAGCGGTTGCGGAGCTGGCCGGATGAAATTGCCGAGTTCAGGCGCATGAGCCGCTCACCGTCCAGCAGCTGCAACGGCAGCTTGGTGACAGGGCAGCAGACGATGTCCAGCAATCGCTTGTCCATTCCGATGGACCGGAATATAGCAGGGATTTGCGGCGGTCAATCGTGGCCCCACCACACATAATCCCGGGGCACCGGATCCACCCCGGCTGCAGCCCAGGGATGGCACCGGCCGATCCGCCGCAGGCCCAGCCAGCCGCCCCGCAACAGCCCAAACCGGCTGATCGCCTCGATGGCGTAGGCGGAGCAGGTGGGGACGTAGCGGCAGTTCATGCCGAGCCAGGGGGACAGCGCCGCCTGGTAGGCCCGGATCAGGCCAATGCCGGCCCGGGCGGCCAGGCCGGCGCGCGTGGGCTGCGGGCCGCGGTTCAGGCTCCCGCACATGCGGCGGCCGCATTCCGGATCGCACCGAGCATCGCGTGGAGGCCGTTGCTGCGGGTGGGGCTCAGGTGCTGGTCCAGGCCGATGGCCGTGATGAACCCCGGCGGCGTGGCCAGGATCTC
>CAZTGY010000080.1:0-380 GCA_964613445.1 uncultured Chromatiaceae bacterium
ACCAAACCCGGTGCCTCTCACGAGACTATGCGCATCGACATCATCCTTGAGTCCAACAACTCCCCCGAGCGGGTCCGCGAACTCGGCGAGCTGGCCGAGGCCAACGGCCTCGGCGCCGTCTGGGTCTCCAACATGAACGACGCCCGGGACCCGTTCATCAACTTCGTGCCGCTGGCGATGAGCACGAAGCGGATCCGCCTGGGGCCCATCGCCGTGAGCCCCTTCGAGCTGCACCCGCTGAAGATGGCAAGCTCGCTGCTCACGCTGAACGAGGTGGCGAAGGGCAGGGCGCAGATCGTCATTGGTGCCGGCGGCGGCACCGCCCAGGCGATGGGTGCAAAGCCGGTGCGCGTGGTTCGCGCGGTGCGGGAGTGCGCCGA
>CAZTGY010000080.1:390-9909 GCA_964613445.1 uncultured Chromatiaceae bacterium
AGATCCTGGCGATGGCCGGCACCGGCCAGCCGGTGCGCTACCAGGGCGAGCTCTTCGAGGTGAAGTGGTACAACCCGTCCTGGGTGCGGAGCCCGCCGCCGGACATCTACATCGGCGCCAACGGCCCGCAGATGCTGAAGGCCGCGCCCCGGCACGCGGATGCGATCATGGTCAGCGACTTCGTGGTCGACCACGTGCGCCGCTCCCGCGCCATCATCGACGCCACGCTGGACGAGGCCGGCAAGGACCGCAAGGCATTCAGGCTGAACAACTTCTGGGCCTGGCACGTTAAGGAGACCCGGGAGGAGGCCGAGCGGGAGGCCCGCATCTGGCTCACCGTCCGCGGCACGCTGTACCCGCCCTACATCAACGAGGTGCTGGACCCGGACGAGGCGGCGCTGGTCAACCGCAACATCAACGCCTTCATCCGCGCCTACAACCGGAAGAGCGACGTCATCGAGGGCGTGCCGGCGGAGATCGTGGGCAAGCTCGCCCGGCGCTGCACGTCCGCTTGTGCCATCGCCGACCTGGACCGGGAGATCGAGCGCCTGCGGGACTTCGCGAAGGCTGGCCTGACGGAGATCGCGCTCCGGATCTACGAGGATCCGGCGGCCACCATCCGCCTGCTTGGCGAGCGGGTGGTGCCGGCGCTGGCGGCCGCCTGATGAACAACGGCCTGCTGTCCCTGCGTCCCGCGCTCGAGTCGGACTGCGCGGCGCTGGCCAGCTTCGTCAACGCGGGCTATCGCGGCGATACCAGCAGGGCGGGCTGGACCACCGAGGCGGACCTGCTCGGTGGCCAGCGTGTCGATCCCGATGGGCTGCGGGAGGCGATCGGCAGGCAGGGCAGTGTCGTGCTGCTGCACGAGTCCGCGGGCGAGATCATCGCCTGCGTCGCGCTGGAGAAGCGGGCCGACGACTGCTACCTCGGCATGCTCACCGTCCGGCCGACGCTCCAGGCCACCGGGGTCGGCCGGGGCGTGCTGGCCGCAGCGGAGCTTTACGCCCGGCGGGAGCTTGGTGCCGCGAGCATGTCGCTGTCGGTGATCGTCCAGCGCGTGGATCTGATCGCCTGGTACGAACGGCGTGGCTACCGGCGGACCGGCCGGTTCGAGCCCTTTCCTTACGGGGACGAGCGGTTCGGCTTGCCCCATCGTTCCGACCTGCGCTTCGAGGTACTCGGGAAACGCCTGCCCTAGGGTGCCGGCACCCTAGGGATGCACCATGCGGCCCCCCAGCCAGACCGCCACGCCCATGCAACGGCGGCACACGGACAACTCCAGCCCCGCCACGAACAGGTCCGACTCCACGGGTGCCCAGCGGTCCAGGAACACCTCGCCGGCATTGACCCGGTTCCAGTAGGCCACCTTCTGGTCCCGCACGCCGGGCGGAAAGCGGGGATTCTGCTTCAGCTGCTCCAGGCCCTCGCCGGCGATGCGGAGCGGCACGCCGGCCGGGTTGCTGACCGGCGACCCGTAGGCGTTCAGCCACACCTGGTCGGCTGGTTCGTGGCAGGCGGGGCAGGTGAACCGGGTCCGGTCGAAGGCTGGGTGCACTGGGGGTTCGCTCACACGCGGTCCTTTCCTTGGGCGCCGGCCGGGCGCAGTATGCTCAGGTTCGGTTCAGCCGGATTCGGGGGAATCATGCACACAATGACAAAAACCGTGCACCAGATACTGAAGCAGAAGTCGCACCGGGTCGTGTCCATCGAGCCGGACGCCAGCGTGTTCGAGGCGCTCCAGCTCATGGCGGAGCACGACATCGGCTCCCTGGTGGTCCTGGACGGGGAACGCCTGGCGGGCATCTTCTCCGAGCGCGACTACGCCCGCCAGGTCGTGCTCATGGGCAAGTCGTCCAAGGAGACCCACGTGCGGGAGATCATGACCCACAAGGTGCTCTGCGTGCGGCCGGACCAGACGGTGGACGAGTGCATGGGCCTCATGACCCAGAAGCGCGTGCGCCACCTGCCGGTGCTCGATCACAAGGAGGTGATCGGCGTGATCTCCATCGGCGACGTGGTCAAGGAAGTGATCTCCGGGCAGCAGGCGATGATCGAGCAGCTGGAGCACTACATCCACTCCTGAGGTGAGCCGTCCCCCATGTCCCTGATCCCGAGAGGCGGTCCCGCGGGGCCGCTGGCTGCCCTTGCCGTGACTGCTGCATTCATCGCCGGCTGCGGTGCCCCGTCCGGCGGACAGGCTCCGGCCGCCACCGCCACCGCTACGGCATCGGCGCCGGCAACGGGCCAGGATCTCGTCCTGCGCCACTGCACCCGCTGCCACCTGGCGCCCGAGCCCGCCAACCTGGCGAAGGAGTACTGGCCCTTCGCGCTCCACTACATGGGCAACTACGTGGGCATGAAGGGCGACGAGTTCGCAGACTTCCGGATGGAGGACTTCCCGCCGGAGCTGGAGCCCGTCAAGGACTACACCAAGCGCTACTTCCTGTACGGCAGCGACGGCTGGTTCCGGGACTTCTACCCGTTCAGGAAGCACATCCCCGCCGCGCCGGAGATGAGCCGGGAGGATTTCCTGAAGATGCGGGAGTACTTCGTGTCGAACGCCCGGCCCTGGCGGGAGATGGAACAGCAGGCACCCAAGGCGCCGCCCGCGAAGATCTTCAGGCCGGTGGTGCCGAAGCTCGACCTGGAGCCCGACGCCCTCGTGCTCTCGACCCTCGTGGATCCGGCCCGCAAGCGGCTCTACGTGGGCCGGACGGTCATCGACGACTGGGTCGGCGGCGGCGAACGCCGGGCCGGCTTCGACAAGTGGGACGACGTGGCCGTGCTCGACCTGGCCACCGGACGGCGCCTCGCCACGCAGAAGCTGACCAGCGACCCCATCGACATGGCCCTGACGCCCACCGGCGTGCGCCTGGTCACCCACGGGCGCTTTCCCCTGAGCCAGGTCGGCATTGCGGCCATCACCGACTGGGAGTTCGAGGGCGGCCAGGCCCGGGCCCGCATGCTCGTGAACGGCAAGCAGCGCTTCGTGCAGCACCACACCGCCGACATGAACGGCGACGGCCTGGTGGACATCGTGGGCAATGCCTTTGGCGATGGCGTCGCGGCGGACGCCCAGGCGATCCTCTCGGTCTGGTACCAGGCCCCGGGCTACGCGCAGCAGTGGCCGGCCGCCGCCGCGGACATCCCGCCCGGGGCCATGCCGGGGCTCCGGGAGAAGGTGATCGCGGAGGATTCGGGCCTGATCGGCAGCGCCATTGCCGACTTCAACGGCGACGGCCGGCCTGACATCGCGGCGGTGATCGCCCAGGGCCGGCAGGAGCTGATCCTGCTCGTCAACAACGGCGACGAGACCTTTACCCGCCATGTCCTCGACCGGCACACGCCATCCTGGGGCGGCAACAGCCTGAACGCCGCCGACTTCGATGGCGACGGTGACACTGACCTGGTGGTGCTCAACGGCGACAACGTGGCCGGCAATCACATCGGCAAGGTCATTCCGGCGCCCCGGCCCCAGCACGGCATCCGCGTGTACCGGAATGACGGCGGGCTGAAGTTCGCGGAGCAGTTCTACTACCGCATGCACGGCGCCATCCGCTCCGTCGTGCGGGACTTCGACCAGGACGGCGATCCCGACATCGCGGCCATCGCACTCTTCCCCCAGTGGAATGAGGATGAGCCGGAGACCTTCGTATACCTTGAGAACAAGGGTCAGATGCGGTTCGAGCCCCAGTCCATCGCCCGGGACTTCTTCAGCGTCTGGTGTTCCATCGAGGCGGCCGACGTGAACGGCGACGGCAGGACCGACATCGTCCTCGGCCTCGGCAACTTCCCGGAACTCGTGCCACCCGACTGGATCACGGCCCACGCGGCCATGCAGGGGCGCGGCGGCAAGGCGCCCAGCGTCATCTTCCTGCTGAACCAGGCCACCTGAGTCAGGCCGGAGCACGCACCTGGATTCCATCGTCCACGTCAAAGGCAAGGTCGCGCTCGTCACCGGCGGCGCCATGGGCATCGGCGCGGCCTGCGCCCGCACGCTGGCCAGCCACGGCGCGCGGGTCGTCGTCGCGGACGTCGCGGAGCGCGAGGCACGGGCGGTCGCCGAGGCGATCACCCGCGAGGGCGGCGTTGCCGAGGGCATGCTCCTCGACGTGACGCGGGAGGCCGACTGGCGCCGCGTGATCGATGCCACCGTCGCCCGGCACGGCGGCCTGGACGTGCTCGTGAACAACGCCGGTATCGCGGTGGTCGCCACGCTGCTGGAGACGTCCCTGGAGGACTGGCGCCGGGTGCACGCGGTGAACCTGGACGGCGTGTTCCTCGGCACGAGGCACGCCGTGGACGCCATGCGCCCCGGCGGCAGTGGCGGCCGCGGCGGGTCCATCATCAACCTGTCCTCCGTGGGCGGGATCATCGGCGCGGAGGGCCTGTCGGCCTACTGTTCCACCAAGGGCGGCGTGCGGCTCTTCACCAAGAGCGTGGCCATCGAGGTGGGGAAGGCCGGCTACGGCATCCGCGTGAATTCCGTCCACCCGGGCAACACCGACACGCCCATGTTCCGGAAGGAGCTCAGGGACATGCTCGAGTCGGGCATGGCCGGCAGCGAGGCGGAGGCCCTGCAGTACTACATGAACATGCAGGCGCTGCCGGAGATCGGCCAGCCGGAGGACGTGGCGGCCATGGTGCTGTTCCTGGCCTCGGACGCGGCCCGGTTCGTCACCGGCGCCGAGTTCGTGGTCGACGGCGGACTCACGGCGCAATAGATCGTGGGCCCGCGGCGCCAGTTCGACGACAGCTGGGGCACCACCCTGCTGGCCAGCCTGCTCTATCCCGTCGGCCCCGCCGCCATCGTGCTCATGCCGATGATCGTCGGCGGCCTCGTCGACACCTACGGCTTCAGCGAGCAGGAGGCCGCCAACATCGCGGCGCTCGAGGGCATGGGCCTGGTGGTGTCCTCGGTCCTGGCCGCGCTCTGGATCCGGCGAGTCTCCTGGGTGGGCGCGCTGGTGGCGGCCTTCCTGGCCTACGCAGCGCTGAACGCCGTCAGTGCGAACCTGGCGGGCTATACGCCCCTGCTCGTCGCGCGCTTCCTCACGGGCCTCGCGGGCGGCAGCCTCTTTGCCGTGTCGGTGGCCGCCCTCGGCGACAACCGGGAGCCGGACCGCGCGTTTGGCCTCGCCCAGGCCGTGCAGGGCGTGCTGATGCTGGGCGCCTTCGCCGCCGCGCCCTGGCTGCTGAAGTCCTGGGGCGTGGGCGCGCTGTACTACCTGCTGGGCGGCGCCGCCCTGCTGATGCTCGCGACGGCCCGGTGGTTTCCAGCGGCGGGACGGGTGCGTGCCGCCGATGCCGTGCCGGGAGCGACAGCCCCGCCGCACGCCGGCCTGATCTGGCTCGGCCTGGTGGCGAGCGTGATCTTCTTCGTCAACGTCTTCGGCTTCTGGGCCTTCGTGGAGCGCATCGGCCAGGAGGCGAAGCTGCCGGCCGCGACCATCGGCCTCGCGCTGGGCCTGTCCCAGGTCGTGGCGATCGCGGGCGCGCTGGCGGCCGCCTGGGCCAGCGACCGGTTCGGCCGCTACTGGCCGCTGCTGATCGTGCTGGCGGGGCAATGCGGGTCGCTGTTCGCCCTGCTGGGCGGCTTCGGCCCCGCCGCCTATTTCGTGGCGACGGGCGCCTTCCAGGCCCTGTTCATCGTCGGCGTGTCCTACCAGATGGGCGCCATCGCCAGGCTGGACGTCCGGGGCCGCTTCCTGGTGATGATGACGGCCGCCCAGGGGCTGGGCTCCGCCATCGGCCCCGCCCTGGCCGCGTCGCTGATCGGGGCGGGCAACGACTACGACGGGGTGATGCAGATGGCGGCGGCGGCCTGCCTGGCGAGCACGCTGCTGTTCCTGTTCATCGTCTGGCGCAGCCGGGGTGTCGACGCTGGCGCCGCCGCGCCTGTAGTATCCACTGCCCATGCCCCCTGAGACAGCGCCGAGACCCGTAGCTCCCTACCTGGCCCTGGGCCTGTCGACGGTCATCTACGGCATCTCCGAGCGGCGTCAGATCCGCTACAACCTCGAGACCATCGAGGAGGCGATCCACGCCGGCATTGCGATGGTCAACATCAACATGCCGGTGAAGATCATCGCCCTGGCCGAGGGCGCGCTCACCGGCTTCACCGACGAGATCTTCGACCTGCCCCACGAGATCGCGGCCCGGGACCTGTTCATCGACATCCCCGGCGAGGAGACGGAGCATCTCGGCCGGCTCGCGAAGCTCTACGACACCTACATCATCGGCCAGTGCAAGGCGCGCTGGCCCGAGGTGATGAAGGACCGCTACTTCAACACCGTGTTCGTCATCGCGCCCAGCGGCAAGGTGGTGCACAAGGCTGCCAAGAACCACGTCTGGTGCCGGGAGCACTCCTGCACGCCCCACGACGTCTACGACCGGTGGGTCGAGCTGTTCGGCGACGGCATCGACGCCTTCTACCCGGTGCTGAAGACCGACGACATCGGCAACATCGGCACCATCTGCTGCAGCGACGGCGAGTACCCGGAGGCCGTGCGCGCCCTGGCCTTCAATGGCGCCGAGGTGGTGTACCGGCCCAGCGAGGCCACGCCCATGACCACGGCGGGCTACCCCGGCGGCGGCACGTGGCTGATCCAGAACCAGGGGCACGCGGAATTCAATTCCGTCTACATGCTGTGCCCGAACGCGGGCCCGGTGTACGTCGGCGCCACGTCGAAGCACCCGGTGGACATCGCCGGCGGCAGCGCCCACATCGTGGACTACCGCGGGCAGGTCATGTCCTACAGCGCGTCCACGAACAACACCATCGTCGCAGCGACCATCGACGTGGAGGCCCTGCGCAACTTCCGCGCCATGAGCCTCAACAACAACTGGCTGAAGGACCTGCGCGTCGAGCTGTTCAAGCGGATGTACGAGGAGCCGATCCATCCGAAGAACCTGGCGATGACATATGCGCCCCGGCCCAATGTGGAGATCGACGAGGTCTACCGGGCGAACATCCGGCGCCTGCAGGAGAGGGGCACCTGGACGAAGCCCGCGTACCCGCACCCGGGCAGCCGCTACCAGCCATCGGGTGACGATGGCACGACCTGGGACGAGATCAAGCAGCGGCTCTGGGGGCCTTGGCTCTAAAAAGGTGGCTCTAAAAAGGTACCGGATACTTAGTTTTGTTAGTTTTGGGGGAGAGCATGCGTTACTCGGCTTCGATCATGGCGGCGATGGCAACGGCCCTGCTGATGGCGGACCTGGCGATGGCCCAGTCCGCCGGCCTCGAGGAGGTCGTGGTCACGGCCCAGCGCCGGGAGCAGAACCTGCAGGACGTGGGGATCTCGGTCACGGCCTTCAGTGGCGAGCAGGTCCGGAACATGGGCATCACGAACACCACGGACGTGGCCCAGATGACGCCCAACCTCAACTTCACCACGCCCCAGGCCGCGGGCAGCCAGATCAACTTCTTCCTGCGCGGCGTGGGCCTGAACGACTTCGCCGATGCCCAGGAAAACCCGGTAGCCGTCTACGTGGACGACGTCTACAAGCCGGCCATGGGCGGCCTCTCGCTGCAGCTCTTCGACGTGGAGCGCATCGAGGTGCTCCGTGGGCCCCAGGGCGCGCTCTTCGGCCGCAATTCCACGGGTGGCGTGATCCATTACGTCACGAAGCGCCCAGGGGAGGAGTTCGACGCCTACGCCGACGTCTCCTACGGCGACTACGAGCAAGTGAAGGCCGAGGGCGCCGTCGGCGGCCAGCTGTGGGACGGGACGATGGGCCGGCTGTCCGTCGCCTACGACAACAGTGACGGCTACACGAAGAACCGCACGCCCGGCGTGCAGGACTACAACGAGACCGACGCCATCGCGGGCCGCGCGCAGCTGCTCGTGGACCTGTCCGACACGGCGTCGGTCCTGCTGAGCGGCAACTACTCCAACAACGAGGCCGCGGTCGGCGCCTGGCAGCACCAGTCCACCAAGGTCATCGACGGCGGCAATACCAGCGTGGCGCTGGCGCCCGACGAGAGCTTCTGGTGCGAGCCGCCCGCCGACTGCGCCGGCCTGGACGCCTTCGGCTACGCGGACACGGACGGCGATCCCTGGGCCGGCGACTACGACCGCCCGGGCCGGGTCGAGGTGACCAACCGGTCCCTGCAGGCCAACGTCACCTGGGCCATCGGCGAGCTCGACTTCACGTCCATCACGGCCTACGGCAGCGTGAGCCGCCTCCAGCAGGAGGACGCGGACATGAACCCGTTCCTCGGCTCCGGCCAGGACCTGTCCTTCATCGCCCCGACCTTCGCCGCCGACACGGACACCGTCTCCCAGGAACTGCGCGTGGCGGGCGAGATGGAACGGGTGCGCTGGCTGGCCGGCGCCTATTACTTCGACAACGAGGTGAACGGCAACTACACCCTGAACACCGACGCGATCGGTTTCGTGCGCATGGACGCCCGCTACACGCAGCAGACGGACTCCATCGACCTCTTCGGGCAGGTGGAGTACGACGTGGCCGACCGCCTCACGCTGATCGCGGGCCTGCGCTGGACCAGCGAGGACAAGGAACTGGACTTCCGGAACGTGGACAGCTCCGGCATCACGGCCGTCTGCAGCACCGACCCTGACCCGCCGTCCCAGGGCTGCTTCAACCCGGCGCCGACGCCGCTGAGCCCGTACCGGCCGACGCCTGACACCATGATCGTGTTCAACACCTCGACGGTGGGCGGCCTGGCCAAGCAGGACGACAGCTACGTCACGGGCCGGCTGCAGCTGAACTGGAGCATCACCGACGACATGCTGCTCTACGGGTCCTGGTCACGCGGCAAGAAGTCCGCCGGCTTCAACAACGGCTTCCTGGACACCACCCAGGTGTTCGGCAACAACCCCATCGAGTCCATTCCCTTCGGCTCGGAGACGCTGGACGCCTACGAGATCGGCATGAAGTCCACGGTGCTGTCGGACACCACGCGCCTGAACGCGTCGCTGTTCTACTACGACTATCAGGACTTCCAGACCTTCCAGTGGCTGATCCTGAACCAGGTGATCTTCAACGCGGACGCCGAGGTCTACGGTGGCGAGCTGGAGATCGAGACCCGGCCGCTGGACGGCCTGACGTTGCAGCTGGGCGTCGGCGCGATGGATGCCACGGCGAAGGACATCCCGACGGTGACGGGCGATGCCGTGCGTGACCGGGACATGGTGGGCGCACCCAAGCTCAGCGTCAGCGCGCTGGCGCGCTACGAGTGGCCCGCCTTCGGCGGCACGCTGGCCGTGCAGGGCTGGGGCACCCTGCAGGACGAGATCTGGTACGACATCCAGAACCACCCGATCTCGCAGGAGGACGGGTACACCGTGGTGAACTTCCGGGGCTCCTACACGGCGGGTGATGGCGCCTGGGAGGTCTATGCCTTCCTGAACAACGCCTTCGAGGAGGAGTACAAGGTGTACACCTTCGACTTCTCGAGCCTCTTCGGCTTCAACCAGCAGGCCTACGGGCCGCCGCGCTGGTGGGGCATTGGGGCCCGCATGAACTTCGGCGCGGCGCGGTAGGAGCGGC
>CAZTGY010000081.1:0-9892 GCA_964613445.1 uncultured Chromatiaceae bacterium
GGCGCCCTCGATGCCCTGCTGCAGCTCCGCCGTGTGCTCACCGATCCAGTGGACCGCCCCCCAGGGGCGTTGCAGGGCCGGACCGAGCCGCGCCACCTGACCCGGTGCCCAGAAGTGGTAACTGCCCCGGGCGAAGCGGCGCCGGCCCCAGGACGTCGTGTTCACCACTTCCAGCAGGCCGCGGGCTGCCGGGCGCGCCGCCTCGACCGCGCGCCGCACCGCACGGCCGATGTCGGCCTCGGTCAGGCCATCGAGGCGCTCCGCGCCCCGGCCGTCCAGCCAGGCGGTGAGCTCGTGGAGCTCGCCGTCCTCCGCCGGCGTGGCGAAGACCTTCTCGAAGAGCGTGTCGCCGAGCATCGCGGGCGGCAAGCCGTCGGTCTGCCAGAAGGGCTCGCGGAATGCCATGCGCACCTGGGTGATGCGGTTGTAGGGCAGCGTGTCGATCAGCTCGCGGAGGTCGGGGGCCGGCGCCGGGTCCAGGTGCACGTGCCGGAGCACCGAGAACGGGATCGAGACCAGCGCCAGAGGCGCGACGTGCCGGGCGCCGTCGGCGCAGCGCAGTTCGACGCCGTCGCGGCGCTGGTTGATCGCCACCACCTCCTCCGCGAGACGCACGTCGCCCCGCAGCCGGGCGGCCATGGCCGCGGGCAGGCCGTCGCTGCCGCCGCTGATGCGGAACAGCTGCCCGCCGCCGAACTTCGCCACCAGCCGCTTCCGGTAGGCGAACAGCGCCGACACCTGCTCGATCCCCAGCCCGTCGTAGAGCCTTTCGATCCACTCCAGTGCCGCCGGGGACGCGCCCTGTGCCAGCAGCTCGTCGCGCAGCGACCGGGCGTCGAAGGCGGCGAAGCCGGGACGCCGCCAGTCGTCGAGATTGACGAGCGGGTTGTGGGCATCCAGGTAGAAGTTGGCCAGCTCGTCCGGCAACAGCGCGCGTTCGCCGCCGGCCAGTTCGTTGAAGGGGCTGCCGGCCCACCGGTCCGCGGCGATCAGTGCCCCGCGGCTGGCGACGACCCGGCCAGGCACCGCGTAGGGCTTCCGGGGGTACACCCCGAGACCGAGCTGCCCGCAGGCGGCGAAGGTCCGGGCGTACATCGCATCGAGGGTCTGGCCCCCGGCTTCCGGCAGGCCCGGCAACTGGCGAAGGGTGAGCAGGCGGCCGCCGACGCGCCCGCTCGCCTCGAGCACGCGCACCCGCACGCCCTGCTCCTCCAGGAGCCAGGCGGCGTAGAGACCGGCGATGCCCGCGCCGGCGATCAGCACGTCGGGCCGCCCGGTGCCCGCGCACCCGGCGGCGACCGGGGCCACGGCCGCGCCGGCGAGCAGCTGCAGCGTCCTGCGGCGGGAAATCCGGTGTGGCGGGCTGCGGGGCGTTGCGCGGGTCACGGGCCGGCCTCAGTCCAGGTCGCGCGCCACGCGGATGCCGAAGAACGAGAAGCGCGCATCCTCGGGATCCCGCCCGCGAAAGCTCACGCGCTGGCGGTCCGGCCGCGTGATCCAGCTGCCGCCCCGCACGGTGCGCCGGGAGCAGTCGGCGGCCACGGTCACGGCACTGCCATCCACGGGCACCGGGGGATAGGGCGCCACGTAGCAGTCCGCGGTCCACTCCCAGACGTTGCCCAGCACGTCATTGAGGCCGAAGGCGTTGGCGGCGAAGGAACCGACGGGGGACGCCTGGCCGAAGCCGTCATCGCAGTCGAAGGACTCCCAGGCGAAATTGCTGGCGCGCACTCCCGACGCGTCGTAGACGTTCCCCGCCGCGCAGGGCGCCGCCGGAGCGCCGTCCGGCCAGGGAAACGCTCCCGTCGTGCCCGCCCGGGCGACGTATTCCCATTCGGCCTCGGAGAGCAGGCGGTAGGGCTTGCCGGTAAGCTTCGCGAGCCAGGCGGCGTAGTCGCTGGCGTCCCGCCAGGTCACGCAGGTGACGGGCTCCTCGGCGAAGGGCACGCGGCCGTAGCCGGGATTGGTCCAGTCCGCGTCGGCCGGGTTAACCCAGCCGCTGCCGTCCCAGACCTGGCAGCCGCCGGGCATCTCCCGGCCCGTCGCCACGACGAACGCGGCGAACTGCTCCTGGGTGACCTCGGTCACCCCCGCCGCGAAGGCCGAGCTGATGCGCACCTCCCGCTCCGGGCCCTCCGGCCTGCCCTCCTCGCCGCCTGCCGACCCCATCCGGTAGCGGCCCGGCGGAATCACCCGGAGATCGGGGCAGCCGGGGCAGTCCCGGAACACGGTCCCGGCGCGGGGACCGGCCCGCGTGCAGCCGGCCAGCGCGAGCAGCGCGACGACGACGCACAGCAGGGCGGCCCGCATCAGGCGAGGCCGTGCCGGGCAAACGGGAGGTCGCGGATCCGGCGCCCGGTGGCGGCAAAGAGCGCGTTGGCGACGGCGGGCGCCACCGGCGGCGTGCCCACCTCGCCGATGCCGCCAGGAAGGTCGCCACCCGGCAGCAGCTGCACGTCGATGGCGGGAGCGTCGGCGAGCGTCACCATGCGGTAGTCGAAGAAATTGGACTGGGCGGCGCGCCCGTCCTTGATGCGGATCTCGCCGTAGAGTGCCGCCGTGAGGCCGAAGACCAAGGCACCCTCGACCTGGCTGCGAACGATGTCCGGCTGTATCGCCGCCCCGCAGTCGACCGTCGCCACGAGGCGCAGGACGCGCATCCGGCCTTCCGGCGTCATGCGCACGTCCGCCACGACGCCGATGATCGACGTGCCGTACTCGGCCAGCGCAAGGCCGCGGCCGAAGCCCGTGCCGGCGGGTACGGCACGCCATTTCGCCTGCTTCGCCAGCGCCGTCAGCACGCGGCGGTACCGCGGCGCGTCCCGCAGCAGGTCCAGGCGGAAACGCAGCGGATCCTCGCCGGCCGCGCCGGCGATCTCGTCCAGGGCGCTCTCGACGGCGAACACGTTGTGGGAATAGGCCACCGAGCGCCACACGCCGATCGGCACGTGGGTCTCCCGGGGCGCCCAGCGGATGCGGTAGTCGGGCAGCGCGTAGGGAATCGTCATCAGCCCGCCGGTCAGTTGTGGATCGGGCTTCGGCGCCGCCACGGGCGGCTTGCCCCAGTTGCTCAGCAGGGCGCCGGAGAGCGTGATGTCGAGCCCGGCGAGGCGGGCGGCACCCCGACCCTCCGCCGCGAGCCCCGCCCGCACGCGCATCAGCATCGCGGGACGGTAGAAGTCGTGCTGGATGTCCTCCTCCCGCGACCAGATGAGCTTCACCGGGGCGTCGACGTGCCGGGAGATCAGCGCCGCTTCCACGCCGAAGTCCGGTTGCCAGCGGCGCCCGAAGCCGCCGCCGATGAAGCCGCGCGTGATCCGCACCTTCGCCGGGTCGATGGCGAGCTGCCTGGCCACCTCGTTCCGCAACCGCCCGGGACCCTGGGTCGGCGCCCAGAGCTCGCAACCGCCGTCACGCGCCCAGGCCACGCAGCACATGGGTTCCATGGTGGCGTGGGCGAGGTAGGGCACGTCGTACGTGAACTCGAGCTGGCGGCCGGCGGCCGCGATGGCGCCCGCGGCATCGCCCCGGTCGCTCACCGGGACGCCGGGCTCGGCGAGGCCGGCCTCGCGCTGCAAGCGGAGTGCCGCGGAATCGACGGCGTCGTTCGGACTTGCCGCGAACACGGCGCGCAGGCGGCCCAGCGCACGGGTGGCCTGCCAGAAATCGCCGGCCACGACCGCGACCGCCGCCGGCAGGCGAACGACGGCGCGGACGCCCGGCCCGGCCAGTGCCGCTGCCTCGTCGAGCGACTCCAGCGCGCTCCCGAACACCGGCGCGTGGGCGATGGCCGCCACGAGCATGCCGGGCAGGCGGACGTCGCTGCTGAATTCGGCGGTGCCGGTCACCTTGGCGGGGATGTCCTTGCGCGGCACGTCGCGCCCGATCATGCGCAGCCCGGCGGGCGAACGGAGCTGGACTTCCAGGGGCATCGGCAGCGCGGCCGCGGCCTCGAGCAGCTCCGCGAAGGTGGCCTCGCGGCCCGAACGGGCATGCCGCACCCGGCTGCCCTCCGCCCGGCACTCGGCAGCAGGGACGCTCCAGCGCACGGCCGCGGCTCCGCACAGGAGCTCACGGGCCGTCGCACCCAGGCGCCGGAGCACGGGGTAGTAGCCGCGCACGCTCATGCTGCGGCCCGTGGCCTGGAAGCCCTTCATCGGATTGGCGAGGCGGTCGTCGGCGCCGGTCTGGCGCACCAGGACCCGGTCCCAGTCGGCACCCAGCTCGTCGGCCAGGATCAGCGGCAGCGTGCTGTAGGCCCCCTGCCCCAGCTCCGCATCGGGCAGGGCGACACGCACCGTGTTGTCGGGCAGGATCTCGAGCCAGGCCGCGAGCTGGGGCTCGTTGAAGGTGGTCCGCGGGGGTGCGGGGCCGGCTGGAGGCGCCTGCGCCACTGCCTCACCGGGAAGCTCGACACCCAGCCACAGGCCCGCCGCGACCTCGCCGGCCACCCTGAGGACGCGTCGCCTCGTCACGACTAAAGCCTGCTTCATCAGAGCCTCACCGGGCCCTTGGGGGCCTGAGACAGCATGTGATTATAACAATATGATAACCTCGCCCGAGAGGTCCCTTTGCGCATGACGCCCGGTCCGAAGCCGCGGTTCGCCGTCCCCATTCTCTTTGCCGTCGTCTTCATCGACCTGGTGGGCTTTGGCATCCTGGCCCCGCTGACCCCGTTCTACGTGGAGCGGCTGGGCGCCCGGCCGGAACTCATCACGCTCATCATCGCCGCCCACCCGCTGGCGCAGTCCCTGGCCATGCCCCTGTGGGGGGCCCTGAGCGACCGGCGCGGCCGGCGGCCGGTATTGCTGGCCAGCATGTTCGGGCACGGTGCCGCCTACCTGCTCCTGGGCTGGGCCGATTCCCTGTGGCTGCTGCTGCTGGCCCGCATCCTGAGCGGCGCCACGTCGGCCAACCTGTCGACGGCCTATGCCTACATCGCCGACATCACGACCCCCGAGGAACGGGCGGGCGCGATGGGCCGCGTGTCCTCGGCCTTCGGCCTGGGCTTCGCGATCGGTCCCGCCCTGGGCGGCCTGCTGGCGGGCGGCACGACGATGGACGATGCCAACCTCGTGCGCCCCGCGGTCGCCGCGGCCCTGTTCTCCTTCAGCGCCTTCCTCGCGATCTTCGTCTTCCTGCCCGAGACCCGCCACCTGGCGCCGGCCAGCAGGCCCCGCGCCGAGGGCACCGGCTTCCTCCGCGAACTGGGGCGGATCGCCGGCCGGCCGGTCATTTCGCGCATGCTGGTCATGGCCACGGTCGTGCTCATATTCATGTCGGTCCGGGAGTCCATTTTCCCGCTGTGGGCGAACCACGAGCACGGCCTCAACGCACGCACCCTGGGTGGCATGCTGGCCTGGACCGGAGGCCTGATCGCCCTGGTGCAGTTCTTCGGCATCGGCTGGCTGGCGCAGCGCTTCGGCGAGCTGAACCTCGTGAAGGGCGCCATCGTCTGCCTGATGCTGGGCTGGCTCGGCCTGACGCTGGCCTGGAGCCTGCCATCACTCCTGCTCGCCATGTCGGTCGGGTCGCTGGGCACGGCCTTCTTCCAGACGAGCATGCAGAGCCTGCTGTCGAAACGTGCCGGCATCGAGGAACGCGGCGCCGTTCTCGGTGTCTACCAGTCGTCGAGCGCGATGGCGCGCTTCGTCGGCCAGGCGGGTGCCGGAACCCTCTACGGGCAGCTCGGCGCGAATGCGCCCTTCCTGCTGGGCAGCCTCGCGATGCTGCCCGCCTTCGCCATGGCAATGCAGGTTGGGCGCCGGCTGAAGGCCGACTCAAGGTAGGCTTGGGACCATGCTGAACTACACGCTGCGCCGCCTGGGCATCGCGATACCGACCCTGTTCGTGATCGTCACGGCGGCCTTTTTCCTGATGCGGGCCGCGCCGGGCGGGCCCTTCGACGCGGAGGCCGACCTGGAGCCGGAGGTGCTGGAGAACATCCGCGCCGCGTATGACCTGGACAAGCCGCTGCTCACGCAATACTGGCTGTTCCTGTCGCGGGCGGTGCGCGGCGACTTCGGCCCGTCCCTCGTCTACAAGGACTTCTCCGTCACGGAACTCATCGCCATCGGGCTGCCGGTGAGCATCACGCTGGGCCTGCTGGCCAAGCTGGTCGCGCTCCTGCTGGGCGGCCTCGGCGGCATCATCGCCGCCCTCCGGCAGAACAGCCTGCTCGACCACACGCTGATGGGGCTCGCGATGACGGGCATCGCGCTGCCCGCGTTCGTCAGCGCGCCGATCCTGGCCCTGTTCTTCGGCCTCTACCTCAAGCTGCTGCCCGTCGCCGGCTGGAACGACGGCGCCCTGCCCAACCTGGTGCTGCCCGTGGTGGCCCTCGCCCTGCCCCAGATCGCCATCATCGCGCGGCTGATGCGGGGCGGGATGCTGGAGGTGCTCCGGTCGAACTTCGTGCGCACGGCCCGCTCCCGGGGCCTCAGGGAATCCACGGTCGTGTTCCGCCACGTGCTGCCGTCGGCGCTGGTGCCGCTGGTCGGCTACCTGGGCCCGGCACTCGCCGGCATCATGACGGGCTCGCTGATCGTGGAGCTGATCTTCAACCTGCCCGGCGTCGGCCGCTACTTCGTCCAGGGGGCCCTGAACCGGGACTACCCGCTCGTGATGGGCGTCGTGATCATCTACGCCACCTTCATCATCCTGTTCAACCTGCTGTCGGACCTGGCCTACGCGGCGCTCGACCCGCGGGTGAGGAAGACCTACCGATGAGCGCACGGCCGGACCTGCTGGGCTCCGGGACGCTGGCCGCGGCCGCCGGCGGCAACGTCCCGCGCTCCCTGTGGCGCCAGGCGGGGCGACGCTTCAGGCGCAACCGGGCGGCGATGGGCAGCATCGTGATCCTCGCGCTGATCGCCCTCACCTCCATCTTCGTGCCCATGTTCTGGCCCCACGGCATCGAGGACGCGTCCTGGGAGAGCATCCTCGTGCCGCCGGGGGCGGCCGACTGGCACTGGTTCGGCACCGACGCCAATGGCCGCGACCTGCTCGTCCGCACCTTCTACGGCGGCCGCATCTCCCTCACCATCGGCCTGCTGACCACCGTGGTCGCGCTCGTGATCGGCGTGACCTACGGCGCCGTGGCGGGCTTCGTGGGCGGCCGCACCGACGGCTTCATGATGCGCTTCGTCGACGTCCTGTACTCGCTGCCCCTCATCTTCTTCATCATCATCCTGGTGACCGTCTTCGGCCGGAACATCTTCCTGGTGTTCATCGCCATCGGGGCCGTGGAGTGGCTGACGATGTCGCGGATCGTCCGGGGCCAGACGCTCACCGTGAAGGCCAAGGAATACGTGGAGTCCGCCGTGGCCATCGGGCTGTCCCGCGGGGCGATCCTCAGGCGCTACATCATTCCCAACGTGCTCGGGCCCGTGATCGTCTACGTCACGCTGCTGATCCCGACGAACATCATCGTGGAGAGCTACCTGTCGTTCCTGGGCCTGGGCGTCCAGGAGCCCCTCACGAGCTGGGGCCTCCTGATCTCCCAGGGCGCGGGCCAGCTGGACAGCGCGCCCTGGCTCATCTTCTTCCCGGCCACGTTCCTGGCGGTGACCATGTTCTGCTTCAACTTCATCGGCGACGGGCTCCGCGATGCGCTGGACCCCCGTGATCGCTAGCGGGGCCACAGGCGCATGACACCCGTCATCGAATGCAGCCAGCTGAACGTCCGCTTCCGGACGGACAGCGGCCGGGTCACCGCGGTCAGCGACCTGGATTTCAGCCTGAATCCCGGCGAGTGCCTCGGCGTGGTCGGCGAGTCCGGCTCGGGCAAGAGCCAGACCTTCCTCGCCATGTTCGGGCTGCTGGCGCCCAACGGTGCGGCATCGGGCAGCATCCGCTATCGCGGCACGGAACTGCTGAACGCGCCCCGCTCCACCCTCGACGGCCTGCGGGGCAACCGCCTGGCCATGATCTTCCAGGACGCGCTGTCCGGACTGACGCCGACCATGCGCGTGGGCGACCAGATGGCCGAGGTGCTGATGCGCCACCAGGGCCTGTCCCGGCGCGATGCCCGGGCCCGGATCATCGAGGCGCTCGAGGTCGTCCGCATCGCGGACCCCGAGCAGCGGTACGCCGCCTACCCGTTCGAGATGTCCGGCGGGATGCGCCAGCGCGTGATGATCGCCATGGCGACGCTGTGCCGCCCGGAGGTGCTGATTGCCGACGAGCCGACCACGGCGCTGGACGTCACGGTGCAGGCCCAGGTGCTGCGCCTGCTCGATGGCCTGAAGCGCCACACGGGCACGTCGCTCGTGCTGATCACCCACGATCTCGGCGTGGTGGCCGGGCTCTGCGACCGGGTGCTGATCATGTACGCAGGGCGGGCGGTGGAGCTCGGGCCCGTGCGGGAGATCTTCCGGCGGCCGGCACATCCCTACACCCAGGCCCTGCTCCGCTCCATGCCAAGCCTCGTCATCGACCCCGGCAGGGACCTCCCCGTGATTCCCGGCCAGCCGCCCGACCTGGAGAACCTGCCGGCCGGCTGCGCCTTCGCCGGTCGCTGCCTGCAGGCGCTCGATGCCTGCAGGACCGAGCGGCCCCACCTGCGGACGGTGGGCGCCGATCACGCGCGCGCCTGCCACCTTCCCGCATGAGCAGCGTACTCACCGTCGAGCACCTCTCGGTGCACTACTCGCTGCCCTCGGGCGGCCTCTTCCGCCGCCGGCCCCTGACGCTGAAGGCAGTGGATGACGTCAGCTTCGAGCTGCGGGCCGGCGAGACGCTGGGCGTCGTCGGTGAGACCGGCTGCGGCAAGTCGTCGCTCGGCAAGGGCGTCCTGCAGCTGGTGAAGGCGGCTGGTGGCCGCGTCGTCTGGGAGGGCCGGGACCTGTGCGCACTCCCGCCGGAAGAGCTGAAGCAGTGCCGGAAGGACCTGCAGATCATTTTCCAGGACCCCCTCTCCAGCCTGAACCCGCGGATGACCATCGGGGAAATCGTGGCCGAGCCCCTGGAAGTCCATTACCCGGAACTTGGCCGCGACGAACGCCGGCGCCGCGTCGACGCCATGCTGGAACGGGTCGGCCTCCGCCCGGAGATGCGCAATCGCTACCCGAACGAGTTCAGCGGCGGCCAGTGCCAGCGCATCAGCATCGCCCGCGCCATGATCTCGGAGCCGAAGGTGATCGTGTGCGACGAGCCGGTGAGCTCGCTGGATGTCTCGATCCAGGCCCAGATCTGCAACCTGCTGCGCGAACTGCAGCGCGACACCGGCATCGCACTCCTGTTCATCAGCCACGACCTGTCGATCGTGCGCTACATGAGCCACCGGGTGCTGGTGATGTACCTGGGCCGGGTCATGGAGAGCGGCCGCCGGGAGGAGTTCTTCGGCGCTCCCCGGCACCCGTACAGCCAGGCGCTGATCAGCGCGGTGCCAGTTCCCGATCCGGACCGTGCGCCCGCCGAGCGCTCACTGGTGCTCGATGGCGAGCTGCCTTCGCCACTCGACCCGCCGAGCGGCTGCGTCTTCCGCACCCGGTGCCCGCTGGCCGTGCCCGTGTGCATCACCCAGGCGCCGGCCCTCAGCGAGGCGGCCCCCGGCCAGGTTGTCGCCTGCCACCGCTGGCAGGAAACCTGAAAAGGTACCGGACACTTAGTTATTTTTGCTTAGTTGTTGCGATCGCAACAAGACGGCGGGAGCGGACCGTGGCTGAAATGCGCTGCTACATGATCGTGATCGCGGAACTCACCGACAGGGAGCGCTTCCTGGCGGACTATGCACGCGTCGTCCCGGAACTCGTCAGCAACTTTGGCGGTCGCTATGTGGTCCGCGGCTCGGGCGGACAGTTTCTTGAGGGTGGCTGGGAGGGAAACCCGAGCGCCCTGGTGTCCGAGTGGCCCAGCCGCGAGGACGCGCTCCGCTTCTGGAACTCGGCGG
>CAZTGY010000082.1:0-7569 GCA_964613445.1 uncultured Chromatiaceae bacterium
GGTACCCTCGGCGCTCCAGGCGGTGGTGGCGCGGAAGGTGCCGACGTCGTCGAAGTCGCTGTTGTCGTCGTAGCGGCCGCTCAGTGACACGGACGTGCGCTCGAAGGGCGCCAGGAGGAGCTCGAGGACGGCCGCCGTATTGTCCATCTCCTGGCTCTGGTTGGGGTTGCCGAAGGGCGATGCCGTGCCGCTCTGGCCAAACTCCTGGTGTTCCCGGTCCAGTGCCAGGGTGACGGAGTTGCCCGGCGTGTCGGGCGCTGGCCGGGAGAACTGCCAGCTCGTCTGGTAGTAGATGCCGTACTTGTCGGCGTCGGTGGCACCGTTGGCACCGAACTCGTTGCTGTTCTCCGTGTCAGTGGTCGTCCAGGCGGCCCGCAGGCGCTGGGTCCATCGGCCGTCGGCCAGGGCCAGCGTGCCACCGGCGCGGAAATAGCCAAGGTCCACCGCCGTCTCGTCGCTCGTGTCGGTGGGCAGGCCCGTCGACACGAAGTCCGTCCCGTCGAAGGCCTTGTCGGTGGTCGTGTACCGGCCCATGAACTCCAGGTCGAGGTTGTCCAGCGGGTCCCCCGCCAGGGTGAGGGTGGCCGTCGTGTTCTCGTAGCCATCATCCTCATCGCCGGTGCGGGAGCTGTTGTCGCCGCCCGAGTCGAGCCGGGAAAGGGACAACCCGGCCCGTGCGCCCAGAACCTCCCCGCCGATGCGGCCGCCGAAGGCCATCGTGTCGAAGGCGCCGGCCTCGGCAAAGCCCTCTGCGGCCAGTTCTTCCGTGGGCTTGCGCGTTATGACGTTGACCACGCCGGACAGGGCGTCGCTGCCCCACAGGGCACTCTGGGGGCCGCGCACGACCTCGATGCGCTCCACGTCCCAGGTCGTCAGGTCCTGGAAGGCGAACTCGTCATTGCCCGCAGGGTCATTGGCCTCGATACCGTCAATGAGCACGAGGACCTGATTTGCCTCGGAGCCGCGCACGCGAACCTGGGTCTGGGAGCCGATGCTGCCGGACCGGCTGACGGTGAAGCCAGGCACGTCCTTCAGCAGGTCCACCGCGAAGACGGACTGGCGGGCCTCGATATCCTCCCGCTCGATCACTGTCACCGAGCTGCCAGCCGCCACGAGCGGGACTGGCACCCGGGATGCGGTGACCAGCAGGGTATCGCGGATCTCCTCCGCACGGACTGTGGTGGTGGCGAATACGCCCCCCAGGACTACGGACAGGCAGAGCAAACGACGCACGCGATTCTCCCCATGACGCGCTCACACCCGAGCGCGATGAACGCCGGGCCGCGTGGCAGAGGGGAGTGACAGCTGCAAAGGCCGGAAGCCCGGGCAGGGCCGCAACAGCGGCAACACGCGGCCAGCAGGGCACGTGCCGTCACGCGGTCTCCACCCGAGACCTGACGATCCAATGACACCTGCCGGCCGGTATACGGGCTCGCGCGGGGATGCGGGGCTCTTGCGGGCTCCGCATCCGGGACCATCGCCTTCCCAGGCGCTTCTGCCCAGTGGCTCGTGTGATGGCCCTGATCCTGCGCTTACCGTTGCGGGGGCAGCGGCGGCGTTGCCGGCCTGATTTCGAGTAGAGGCCGACGCACCGCACTTCCCGTTAAACCCTTCGGTCTGGAGGACCGTCAGGCACCGGCAGGAACGGGCAACAAGTTAGCCGCCGTGTTGCGGATCGTCAAGCGACGTCACGGTGAGGCAGTCCGGGAACAGCGCGACGCTTCCCCGGTCATTGACGTATTTCTCGTAGGGCGTGGCGAACAGCCGCGCCAGGTTTCCCGGTGTGAGGGCGGCGCGGCCGGTGTCCAGCAGCCAGGTGGCGTCCGGGAACAACAACAGCGCGTGGCTGGCGAAGCGCAGCGCAAGAGTCGGATCGTGCAGCGTCATGATCGCGCCCCGGCCAGCCCGGGCCAGCGCGGCGATGTGGCCGAGCACGCCGATCTGGTGCCGGGGGTCCAGATGATTTACCGGCTCATCCAGCAGCAGGACACCCGGGTCCTGGGTCAGCAGCCGGGCGAGGGCGAGCCGGCGGCGCTCGCCGCCGGAGAGCGTGGACACCAGCCGGGCGTCAAAGCCATCCAGGCTCATGGCCGCGAGCGCCGCCCGCGCCCGGGCCAGGTCAGCGGCCGACTCGGAGCCGGTGCCGGAGAGGTGGGGGTGCCGGCCCATCAATGCGGTCTCGAGGACGGTGGCCGGGAAGGTTTCGGCGTCGTCCTGCAGCAGCAGGCCCAGGCGCTGGGCCACGTGCCGGCGCTTGAGTCGGTCGAGCGCCTCCCCGCCAAGCAGGATGGACCCCTGGCCCGGGGCCCGGAGGCCCGCGAGGGTGTGCAGTGTGAGGGTCTTGCCGACGCCGTTAGGGCCGAGCACGGCGATGACGTCGCCAGCGGCGAGGTGAAAGGTGAGGTCGCGGACCAGCGGACGGCCGGCCGCCTTCACCACCAGTGCGGAGCAGGTCAGCATGGGGCCTGCAGTCTAGCGGTCGGCGGGCGGGATCGTGGGCAAAAAAAACCCCGCCAGTGGCGGGGTCATACGGGTTTTTGTTGTTGTCGCGAATCCGGTCTCGGCGCGTGCGTCAGTCTGTGGTGGTTTGTTCTTGTTGTTGTTCTTGCCGCTTCTACTTCTAATTGTTGGTTTGTTCTTCTTCTTGTGGGCTTCTTCTGGCTACGATGTCTGGTGTCAGATGTCGAGCTTTCCTTCCGCGCGGCACAGAGACCTTTTTTGTGCGCGGGATGTATCAGCAAGTCCCGTGCCAGAGGCGGAAAAACCCTGAGCTAACAGGGCACTGACACAAATAAGTTGCCTGACTTGGGATGTCTCTCTGGCCAATCGTAAGAAATCCCGACTGCTGCGACACCCGTGCGGCCTGGGCAAAATTTGATCATGGCGGGACGAGCCCCAGCATTGTCGCGGTTCCTGGCCTCGACGGCGCCATGATCGCCCGGCTCCCCGTTCTTTAATCCTCCCTGAATGGCCCCAATTCGCCGGCCCGCAGAGCTGAGACCCTGTAAAGGATTCCAACGGTGGGCCGCCTCGCCCGTCCCGGGACTCGCTTGCCTGTTACGGGGCGGGCAGACCGGGTACTCTCGCCGGCGCCATGGATCTGGAACAACTTCGCGACCAGCTGTCTGCCATCGACCGCCAGATCCTCGAGTTGGTTGCCGAGCGGCAGCGCCTGTCGGTCGAAATCGGGGCCTTGAAGCGGGCCACGGGCCGTCCCACCCGCGATTTCGGCCGGGAGAAACAGGTGCTGGACAGGGCCCGGGCGCTGGCCGTTGGCCTGGGCGTGTCGCCAGCCATCGCCGAAGCGCTGCTAAGCCTCCTGATCCGGTCGTCGCTCGCCAACCAGGAACAGGCCCGCGTGCGGGCGGAGGGCCAGGGCTCGGGGAAGCCGGCGCTGGTCATCGGCGGCAGCGGCAAGATGGGCCGCTGGTTCACGGAGTTTCTCCAATCCCAGGGGTTCAGCGTGACCGTGGCGGACCCTGCCGGCCCGCTGCCGGGCTTCCCGCACGTGGCGGACTGGCGGGACACCCCGGACGATTTCGCCGTGACCGTGGTCTCGGCTCCGATCCCGCTCACCGGCAGCATTCTCCGGGAGCTGGGGGCCCGCCGGCGCCGGGGCCTGATTTTCGACATTGGCTCGCTCAAGACGCCGTTCATCCCCGAACTGAAGGCGCTCAGCAGCGCGGGCCTGCACGTCACGTCCGTTCATCCCATGTTCGGCCCCGACACGGAACTCCTGTCTGGCCGCCACGTGCTGTTTCTCGACGTGGGTTGCCCGGAGGCTGCCACCGAGGCGGCCCAGTTGTTTGCCTCGACCATGGCCGCCCGGATCCGCATGGATGTCGATGAGCACGACAGGCTGATTGCCTACGTGCTCGGCCTCTCCCATGCCCTGAACATCGCGTTCTTCACGGCCCTGGCAGAGAGCGGAGAGACGGTGCCGAAGCTGGCCGATATCTCGAGCACGACGTTCGACGCGCAGCTGCAGATCGCAGGTCGCGTGGCCGAGGAGAATCCGCACCTGTATTTCGCGATCCAGGCCGAGAATCCCTTTGGCCTCGCGGCACTCGAGGAACTGCGCAAGGCGGTGACCCGCATCGCTGAGGTCGTGCGGACGGGCGACGAAGCGGGGTTCGTGCGACTGATGGAGCAGGGGCGCAGCTACCTGGCCAGCCGCCGCTAGGGCCGCGGCTCATCCGCCGCTCCGCACGCTCCGCCGCAGGAGGAATAGGAAGGCCGGTACGCCGACGGCCGCGGTGATTGCGCCTACTGGCAGCTGGCGTGGGGCCAGAAGGGTACGCGCCAGCGTGTCGGCCAGCACCAGCAGGGTGCCGCCGGCCAGGGCCGATCCTGGGATCACGACCCGGTGATCGCTGCCGCCCGCGAGCCGAACGAAGTGCGGCACGATGAGACCTACGAAGCCCACCACCCCGGCGGTCGTCACGGCCAGTGAAGTCAGGAGCGCCGCCAGCCCGTAGATGAGGGCTCGTACGCGGCGCACTTCAACGCCCAGCAGGGCGGCCTGCCAGTCACCCGTTCCGAGCACATTCAGCGTGCGCGCCAGCATCACGCCCGCCACGGTGGCGGCACCAGCCACGGCAAGGATGGGGACTGGTCGTTCGACGAAGGAAAAATCGCCCATCAGCCAGAAGAGCAGGCCCCGCAGGCTGGCTTCCGGGCTCGTCGCGAGCAGCAGGCTCACGGCCGCGCTCCAACCCGAGGCCACCACGATTCCCGTCAGCAGCAGACGGCTGGCCGCGCCGCCGCCGTCGTAGCCCCGGCCGTCGTACCACGCGCTGCCGGCACGGGCGAGAGCAAACACCAACACGGTGCTGAGCAAGGCGCCCGTGAATGCAGCGACATCCGCTATCAGGCCGACGCTGCCAAGTAGCATGGCCCCAAGCGCCCCGACGGCGGCGCCGCCTGAGGTGCCAAGGACATAGGGGTCCGCGAGCGGATTCCGCAACAGGACCTGCATCAGCGCGCCCGCCAGCGCCAGAGCGGCGCCGGTGCCGAATGCGGCCAGGGCCCGCGGCAGCCGCAGCCGCAGGAGAATGTCAGCATCCAGCGGGTCGGCGCGACCGGCCAGCAGGGCCCGAAGCGTGCCGGAGCCCGCTGGGCCGCTGCCGGTACTGACGGCGAACAGCAGCGCGGCAAGGCTTAAAGCCGCGAGGATGATCAGCAATCGACGGGGAGTGTGGGGCATTGGGTACGCTGGAGCCAGCCAGCCGGGCCGGCAATCCCGATGAGTGTACTGGAGGCCGCGCGCGACCGTGACAGCGCGGCGGCCGCTGTGGAAGAATCCCGCCGCAGTCAGAGGTGCCGCGTGGATCAGATCGACGAAGAAGGCTTCCGCGCGAACGTCGGGATCATCGTATGCGACTCCCGCGGACTGGTTCTCATTGGCGGCCGCGTGGGCCAGGACGCCTGGCAGTTCCCCCAGGGCGGCATCCGCCGCGACGAGTCACCCGAGCAGGCCATGTACCGCGAGCTTCGCGAGGAGATCGGCCTCGCTCCCGAGGACGTCTCGATCCTGGGGAGCACGCCCGATTGGCTCCGGTATCGGCTCCCCGAGCAGTACGTGCGCCGCAAGAGGCGTCCCCTGTGCATCGGCCAGAAGCAGCGGTGGTTCCTTCTGCGGCTGCTCTCGGCGGAAAGCCGGCTGCGACTGGATACGACAACCACGCCGGAGTTCGATCGCTGGCGCTGGGTGGAGTACTGGCAGCCACTGCGCGAGGTGATCTTCTTCAAGCGCGAGGTCTACCGGCAGGCCCTGCACCAGCTCGGGCCGATCGCGTTTCCCGGGGGGCTGCCGCCGCTGCCGGATGGTGATCCCGATGACCAACCCGGGGCCGGTACCGATGGCTGAACGCCGTCGCCGGGGGCCGCAGCCCGCGCAGGACGTCCTGGCAGCGGTCGACCTCGGGTCCAACAGTTTCCACATGGTCGTGGCCCGGTTCGACCACGGCCAGCTGACCGTCATCGACCGTCTGCGGGAAATGGTGCGGCTCGCTTCCGGCCTCAACAAGGACAGCAGGCTGAGTGAGGCGAGCCAGGCGCGCGCCCTGGCCACCCTCAGGCGCTTCGGCGAGCGGCTCCGGGACATGCAGGCGGGCCGCGTGCGGGTGGTGGCCACCAGCACGCTGCGGAGGGCGAAGTCCACGGGCCGCTTCCTGCAGCGAGCCGCCAAGGCTCTCGGGCATCAGGTCGAGATCATTTCGGGAATTGAGGAGGCGCGCCTGATCTACCTCGGCGCAAGCCACAACCTGCCGCGCGTTGAGGGCCCGCAGATCGTCGTGGACATCGGCGGCGGCAGCACGGAGATCATCGCTGGCAGGGGCCTGGAGCCGGCCATGATGGAGAGCCTGCACGTGGGTTGCGTGTCTCTCAGCGCCGGGTGCTTTCCCGACGGACGCCTGTCGGCCAAGAACTTCGAGAAGGCGCGGTTGCAGGTCCGCCTTGAGCTCGAGCCCGTTCGCTCCCGGTTCCGGGCGGTGGAACCTGCCCAGGTCGCCGGGACCTCGGGCAGTATCCGGGCGGCCCACGCGGTGCTCTCGGCCTTGAACCGGGCGCCACAGGGCGTGACGGTCGAGGGACTCGAGCATCTGATCGGGGAAATGATCTCGGCCGGACGGATCGCGGACCTCCGCCTTCCGGAATTGTCGGGTGACCGGGCCGAGGTTTTCCCCGGCGGCATTGCCATTCTGGTTGAGGTCATGCGGGCGCTGGGACTGGGGCGCATGGTCGTTGCCGACGGCGCGCTGCGCGAGGGCATCCTCTACGACATGATCGGCCGGCTCACGGACGAGGATGCCCGCGTGCGAACCGTGCGGGCCATGGCGGCCCGCTATCACGTGGACCGGCCCCAGGCCGAGCGTGTGGAGGCCACGGCGATGAACCTGTACGCGCAGGCACGCGAGGACTGGGACCTGGACGCTGACCAGAAGCTGCTGCTGGCCTGGGCGGCGCGGATCCACGAGCTGGGCCTCGACATAGCCCACTCCCATTACCACCGGCACGGGGCCTATGTGCTTGCCAATGCCGACATGCCTGGCTTCCCGTGGGAGGAGCAGCAGGTGCTGGCTTGCCTCGTGCTGGCCCACCGGCGGAAATTCGATCGCAGGGCCTTCGGGGGCTTGCCACTGCCGTGGCAGCGGCCTGCACTGCGTCTCGCCATCCTCCTCCGGCTTGCCGCCCTCATTCACCGCAGCCGGACTGCCGGCACGACTCCCGACCTGAAGCTGCGCGTGCAGGGCAGGACGCTCCGGCTGCAGGTGCCAGCAGCCTGGCTGGAGAGCAATCCGCTCACCCTGGCCGATCTGGAGCGCGAGCGGGACTTCCTGGACGAGGCCGACTACAAGCTGATCATCCAGCGCCGGACGGCCCCGTAGGAGCGCCTTCAGGCGCGAAAATGATCGATCGCGCCTGAAGGCGCTGCTACGGGGCGGCTTCTGCGAGTTGGCGCAGGAGCTGGCCCTGGCAGGAGAGCAGCTCTTCGCCTGGCGCCGGCCGTGCGAGCCTGTAGCCGCCGTCCGCCTTCAGTTCCCAGGCCTGGCAGTTGTCCGACAG
>CAZTGY010000082.1:7579-9863 GCA_964613445.1 uncultured Chromatiaceae bacterium
AGGTCCAGGTCGGCGATCACCCGGGCCTTGAGATTTTCACTCAGCACCGGAAAGCACACCTCCACGCGGCGGAAGAAGTTCCGGTCCATCCAATCTGCGCTGGAGCAGAAGATCAGTTCCTCGCCGTTCGCGTGGAAGTAGTACACGCGGGAGTGCTCGAGGAAACGGCCGACGATGGACCGAACCCGGATGTTCTCCGAAACGCCCGGAATCCCCGGGCGGAGGCAGCAGATCCCGCGCACGATGAGGTCCACCATCACCCCGGCGCAGGACGCCCGGTACAGGGCGCGGATCACCTCGGGCTCCACCAGCGCATTGAGCTTGGCGATGATGTGCCCCGCACCGCCAGTCTCCACGTTACGGATCTCCTGGTCGATGTGCTCGAGCATCTGCTGGTGAAGGTTGAAGGGCGACTGGTACAGGCGCCGGAGGGGCGGCGTCTGCATGAGGCTGGTGAGCTGGAGGAACACGTGGTGCACGTCCTCGCCCAGGGCCTCGTCGGCCGACAGCAGGCTGTAGTCGGTATAGATGCGCGCCGTGCCCGTGTGGTAATTGCCCGTGCCGAGGTGCACGTAGCGCCGGAGCCGCCCACCCTCCCGGCGGACCACGAGCGCCAGCTTGCAGTGCGTCTTGAAGCCAACGACGCCGTAGACCACATGGGCCCCGGCCTCCTGCAGCCGGTTTGCCAGCTTGATGTTTGCCGCCTCGTCGAACCGGGCCCGCAACTCGATGCTGACCGTCACTTCCTTGCCGGCCTGGGCGGCGGTGACCAGCGCATCCGCGATCGCTGAATCGGGGCCCGTGCGGTACAGGGTCATCTTGATGGCGAGGACGTCCGGGTCCTGGGCTGCCTTGCCAACGAAGTCGATGACGGGCCCGAAGGATTCGAACGGGTGATGCAGCAGGATGTCGCGTTCGGCGATGGCGGCAAACAGGTTATCCGCGGCGACGACGGCCTTCTGCTGGCCTGGCGTGAATCGCGCGTCGCGCAGGTCATCCCGGGATGTCAGCTGGTACACCGCCATGAGTCGGTTCAGGTTCACCGGCCCGTCGACGGGGTAGAGATCGCCCCGGTCCAGCTCGAACATTTCCAGGAGGTAGTCCATGTGCTCCGCAGGGCAGTCGTGGGCGATCTCGAGTCGCACGGCCTCGCCGTACCGAGCCGAGATGAGCTCGCCCTCCACGGCGCGCATCAGGTCATCCACTTCCTCGGTCTCGACATAGAGGTCGCTGTTGCGGGTCACGCGGAACTGGTGGCACCCCTGGATCTCCATGCCCGTGAAAAGCTCTTCCACGAAGGCGTGGATGACGGATGAGAGGAACACGAAGTCGTTCGGCCCGGTGTCGGGCAGCGACGGGTCGAGCCGGATCAGGCGTGGCAGCGAACGCGGGGCCTGGACGATGGCCCGCTGGACCGGCCGACCAAAGGCATGCATGCCTTTCAGGCCCACGATGAAGTTGAGGCTCTTGTTCAGGATCTTCGGGAAAGGGCGGGCAGGATCCAGCGAGGTGGGGCTGAGGACCGGTTCGATCTCGCGATGGAAGTAGTCGCGCAGCCAGTCCCTGTGCGCCGGCCGCCACCGCGTGCGGCGCACGAAGCGGATGCCCTCGCTCTCCAGTGCCGGGATCAGCTCCTCGTTGAGCAGGCGGTATTGCTCCTCTACCAGTGCATGCGTGCGGCTGCTGATGTCGGTCAGCACCTGCCTGGCGCTCAACATGTCCGGGCCCTGGGGAGGGAGTCCGAGTTCCAGGCGCTGTCGCAGTCCGCTGACCCGGATCTCGAAGAACTCGTCGAGATTGGTTGAGACGATGCAGAGGAATTTCAGCCGCTCGAGCAACGGGATCGAGCTGTCCTTCGCCTGGTGGAGCACCCGCTGGTTGAACTCCAGGGCGCTCAGTTCGCGATTGATGAAATAGTCCGGAAGTTTGAGGTTTGGGGTGTCCAAGGCGAGGGACCTGCGGAGCCGGAAAAAACTATAGCAGTCCCCCGGAATGCCCGTGCTGCGGGCGTCACAGTTGCCAGTACGCCGCAGCCCGGCAAGGCCGCCTGGGGCGGGTCAGTCCCGGGCCGGCGACGGCGCCCGGATCGGACGGTTGGCAGCCAGCATGCTGGTCCGCGACTCGAGCCGCTGCAGGAGTGGCTCGGAGGAAGTGCGGAATGCCGTCAGCGCCGCGCCACGGAGGGGGTCGGCGTTAGGCCGGATGACCGGTCGGGGCTTGAGGTGGACCCCGTTCTTCCTTTAATGGTAGTGGAGATTAGGCGCCGTGGCAATGCCCCTGGCAC
>CAZTGY010000083.1:0-9740 GCA_964613445.1 uncultured Chromatiaceae bacterium
GCGGCGGCGGAGATCGAGGCGGCGCTGGCGATCAACCCCGCCCTGGTGGATGCCATCGCCAGCAAAGCGAGCCTGCTGGGCATCCAGGGCGACAACGCCGCGGCGCTGGCGGCTATCGACACGGGCCTCGCCCAGGCGAAGGGCGCCGACGCGGACGCGCTGCGGGAGTACCGCGTGAACTTCCTCCGGGAGTCCGGCGACGAGCGGGGCTACGAGCAGGGCCTGCTGGCCCTGATCAGCCAGTACCCCGACCGCAGCAAGTACAGCTACCAGCTGCTCGACTACTACGCCGCCCGCGGGCGCCAGGACGATGCGGAGCGCGTCCTCCGGGGCCTGGCGGCCGCCGATCCCAAGAACCACCAGGTCAAGGTGCAGCTGGCCACCCGGCTCGTCCGCAAGAAGGATGTGGCCGGCGCCGAGCAGCTGCTGAAGGAGGCCATCACCAGCGACCCGGACAGTGCGGAGCTCAGGCTGGCCGAGGGCGACCTCTACCGTGCCACGCAGCGGCCGAAGGAGGCCATGGCGGCCTATCGCGCGGTGGCCGCCCGGTGGGCCGACAACACGCCGGAGGGCCTCAAGGCCCGCAACCGGATCGTGGCCCAGCACGCGGTGGACGGCGACATCAAGGCCGCCCGGGCCGACATCGACGCCATCCTGAAGGCCGCGCCCGACAACACCGAGGCGTTGCTGAGCCGGGCCACCTTCGCCTTCCTCGACCGCCGCTACGACGCGGCCATTGCCGACCTGCGCACGGTGTTGCGCCGGGAGAAGTCGTCCGAAGGCGCCCTGCTGCTGGCCCGCTCCTACGTGGGAGCCGGCGACCTGGTCGTCGCCAAGGACACCTACCGGACGCTGCTGGACGAGGATCCGGGCAATGCGGCCGCCACCAAGGAGCTCGCGGTGCTGCTCTCCAACGAGGGCGATGCCGCGGCGGCCGCCGAGATCCTGCGCGCCTACGTCGCCGTCAAGCCCGACGACGCCGAGGCCTCGGCCGCGCTGGTGCAGAACCTGCTCGCCGAACGGGACATGGCCGCGGCGGAAGCGGAGGCGAAGCGCGCCATGGAGGCGGGCGCGGGCGGCGTGCTGGCCGAGCAACGCCTGGGCCAGGTGCTGCAGGCGAAGGGCTCGAATGCCGAGGCCCTGGCCCGGTACCGGGCCGTCCTCGAGAAGGATCCGAAGCAGGTCCAGGCGCTGGAGGGGCTGGTCAATATCCTGCTGGAGACCGGCCGGGCGGCGGAGGCCGTGGACATCCTGAAGGGGTATCCCCGGGACGACCTCGATGCCCAGTTGCTGCTGGGCAGGGCCTACGTGCGCCAGGGCGACGTGGGCGCTGCCCGGGCCGTGCACGAGCAGGCCATCGCGCAGGACCCGGCGGACCCGCGGGCCTACCTCGCCCTGGCGGCCCTCGAGAAGGCGGGCACGCCGGAGCAGCTGGCCGCGCTCCAGCGGGCCTGGAAGGCGCTGCCGGGAGACAGGACCGTGGCCCTGTTCCTGGGCACCGCCCACGAGGTCGGGGGCCGGATCGACGATGCCATCGCCGTCTACGAGTCGGCCGTGACGAAGAATCCCGGCGACGACATGATGGCCAACAACCTGGCGTCGCTGCTGCTGGACCGGGCCCGGGACAAGGCGAGCCTCGCGCGGGCCCTGGAACTGGCCCGGCGCTTCGAGAAGGGCAGCGACCCGCTGATGCTGGACACCCTCGGCTGGGCCTACTTCAAGAACAACGATTACTCGAGCGCCGTCCGCACGCTGGAGCGGGCCGTGGCCGCGGAGGGCGGCAACGGCGTCCTGCAGTACCACCTCGGCAAGGCCTACGCCGCCGCCGGCGACCCCGTCAGCGCCCGGCAGCACCTGACGCTGGCCCTGGAGAAGGGCGGCGACCAGGCGGACTTTGCCCGGGACGCGCAGGAATCCCTCGGCAAGCTGGGCTCATGAACCCGGACGGCGTTCACAACCCGGGCGCGCCGCAATTGACGGGCTGTGCCACGGCCGGGAGAATGCCCTGCACCGGGGCCCACCAGGAAACCTGCAGAAAGTCCTGCAAAACATCCGGAGAGCGCTCATGCGCATAGCCGACAACTGCATCGTCCAAATCCAGTTCGTCCTGACGAACGGCCCGGGCCAGGTGCTGGACCGCTCGCCCGAGGGCGAGCCGCTGGAATACCTGCACGGCGCCGCCGGCATCCATCCCGAACTGGAGCGCCACCTGGCCGGCAAGGCCGCCGGGGAACCCTTCGACATCACCATCACGCCCGAGCGTGGCTTTGGTGACTGGCAGTCCGGCCTGGTGGAAGTCCTGCCGCGGAGCCTCTGGGCGGAAGCAGCCGATGCCCTGCAGGTCGGGTTGCCCGTGACCCGCAAGGACCCGGACGGCGTGGAACAGAACTACCTGATCACGGCCATCGAAGCCGACACGGTCACCGTGGACGGCAATCACCCGCTCGCCGGCCAGACCCTGCGTTTCGCGGGCACCGTGGTGGGCGTGCGGGCCGCCAGCGAGGAGGAGCTGGCGGCGTTCTGAGGCCCGGCCGGCGCCGCCGGTCGCCGTCATCACCCGGATCCCGCTGACCCATGCCCGCAACCCCGCAGACGATCGACCTGGCCAGGTCCCACCTGGCAGCCGGCCGCATGGCGGAGGCCGAGGCGGCCTGCCGGCAGGTCCTCGGCCACGACGAGGCCAGCGCCCCGGCGCTGCACCTCCTGGCGCTGGTCCACGGCCAGACCGGGCGGCTCGCCCAGGCGGCCGCGCTGCTCGAACGGGCCGTGCACCTGGCCCCCGAAGTGGTTGCCGCCCGCAACGACCTGGGGGCCATGCTGATCACGTTGGCCCGGCCCCTGGACGCCGAGGCCCAGTTCCGGGCGGCGCTGGCGCTGGCACCCGACAGCGCCGACACCCACGTCAACCTGGGCAACGCGGTCCACGCCCAGGGCCGGCTCGACGCCGCCGAAGGCATCTACCGGGCGGCGCTCCCGCGGGACCCGCGCCACGTCCGGGGCCTCCTGAGCCTCGGCAACCTGCTCTGCCAGATGCGCCGCTCCGGCGAGGCCCTCGAATACCTCGAGGCCGCCGCGGCGCTCGCACCCGGTTCCGCGGCTGTCCACCAGTTCCTGGGCAATGCGCTCCGCGACGTGGGTCGCCTCGACGACGCCATGGCCAGTTACCGTCGCGCGATCATCATCGAGCCCGGGATCGCCGATGCCAATGAAAGCCTCGGCATCCTGCTCAAGGACGCGGGCCGCTTTGCGGAAGCCATCACCTGTTTCCGGGCGTCGGGGAAGTCCCTGGCGCGGGCGATGGCGCTGGAGTGCGAGCTGCGGCTCGGCCGGCACGCGGACTTCTTCGCCTGGCTGGGGACGCACTCGGCCGGGGAGGCGACGAACCTCCATTCCGCTTCCCTGAGCGCCTACGCCGCCTATCACCTGGGGCGCCCGGACCCCCACCCGTTCTGTCCCGAGCCGCTCACCCAGGTGCGGGTGGTGGACCGCTACACCGCGCCGGCGGACGCCGGGTTCCTTAAGGACCTGATCCGCGAGGCCGGGGCGCTGGATGCCGTGTGGGAACCGCGCGGCGTCACGACGCTGCGCGGTTACCAGACGGGCGGCAATCTGTTCGACCACGGCCTTCCGGCCCTGGCGCGCCTGCACGAGGACCTGGTGGCGGAACTGCAGCGCTACCGCGCGGCGCTCCGCCCGTCCAGCCTGACGCTGGCCACCCGCTGGCCCGCCAGGATGGCGCTCCACGGCTGGTACGTGCGGCTGCTGCGCGGCGGCCACCAGTACTACCACAATCATCCCTTCGGCTGGATGAGCGGCTGCCTGTACCTGCAGATGCCCAGGGCGGCGCCGGCCGGCGAGGGGGCCATCGAGTTCGGCCTGGAGAGCGGGCACTTTCCCCCGCTCTCCGACCGTCCGCCACCGACGCTGCTGCACCAGCCCGTGCCCGGCCAGGTCGCCTTCTTTCCGTCCTCGCTCTACCACCGGACCATTCCCTTCCAGTCGGACGAGGAGCGGCTCTGCATCGCCTTCGACCTGCTTCCCGAGTGACGCGTCCGTGACGAACCTCGTGCGCATCGCGGGCCTGATGCGCTCCGGCAGCAACCTCCTGACCTGGATGCTGCGGCGGAATTTCGCCGGCGTGCAGACCGCCACCATGCTGCTTGGCTGGAAGCACGGGCCCGTCTACCGCGACAGGCCGGAGCTCACCATCGACGACTACGTGGACCCGCGCTTCCGCGACGGGATCCGGAACTTCGTGCGCGACCGTCCGGCCGACTGGGCCCGGGTCACCGGGAGCGGGTTGTACCGGGAGGCCGCAGCCGCGCAACGCGCCCAGGACTTCGGCGTGGCGCTGGCCGTGCGGGACCCGGGCCTGTGGTACGCCAGCTGCGTGCGCATGCAGCGCCAGGTCCCGGGGTTCCTGCCCCACGGGGTGGGCCCGGCGGACGCCGCCCGCGCCTGGAACGACAGCCACCGGGCGTGGTTGCAGGCGCTGGGCCCCCGCAGCGTCATCGTGGACACGGACGCCCTGCGCCGGAACCCCGGACCCGCGCTGGACCGGATCGCTGCCGCCCTCGGCGTGGCGCGGCTGCCGCGCCTCGAGGAGCCCCGGGGCTACCTGCATCCCCAGGGCACCGAGGAAATCTACGAACTGCTGGGCGAGCCGATCACCCGGGAGATGGAGCGGGAATTCACCACCCGGGACGAGGTGGACCCTGCGCAGCACGCCGCCTTCGTGGCGCTGCTCGACGCCGGCGTGCTGGGCCGGCTGGGCCTCGGGGAGGAACGGCAATGAACCGCCGCAACATCGGCATGGTCTACGTGGCCACCCGCCGGCCCCATTACGTGGCGGAGGCCTTTCTCTCGGCCCACAGCGCACGGGATTTCCTGCCGGAGCTGCCCATCACGCTGTGCACGGACCTGTACCAGCTGCCCTTTGCCCGGAGTCCCTGCTTCAGCAACGTCGTGCCGCTGGAGACCCGGCGCCGTTACCGCAGCCTCTGGGCCGAGGGCCAGCTGGACCGCATCCGCGCACTGCGCAATTCACCCTACGATTACACCCTGCACCTGGACACCGACACCCGGGTCCTGGCCCCGGAGTTCCCGGACCTCTTCCGCCTGCTCGACGACATCGACATCGGCATGGCCATCTGCCAGCCCGACGTGAGCAAGTGCGCCCAGATGACCGGCCTGCCCATGTTCAACGTGGGCTTCATCCTGTTCCGCAAATCGCCGGGCGTGATGCAGCTGCTGGAGGCCTGGGAGAACCTGACCCGGGAGAACTTCGAGCTGGGCAACCTGGACGTGCCGCCAAAGACCGCCGTGACCGGCCACATCGACGATCCCGAGGTCCGCCGTGAGCTGCTGTTCATGGACCAGACGAGCTTCGTGCAGCTGCTGAGTCCCGGGGTGAACCGGTTCGGGCTCAGGCTGCAGGTCATGGACGAGGCCTGGAATTTCCGCAGCACGGGCCGCGGCCGCACCTTCGACCGCCCCGTGAAGATCAGCCACCACCCGGAGCTTCGGGGGCGGCTCGGCGAGGACATCGTGCAGCGGGCCGGGCAGTACCTGCGGGCCGGCAATGCGGCTCATGCCCTGGAGCTGCTGCAGTCCCTGCACGACGAGCTGGTGCCGGCGGACAACGCCCCGGGCAAGGCCTACATCCAGGGCCTCATCGACCAGGTCAGGGGCGTCAACCGTTCCCCGCCACGCTGACGGGGCCGAGGGCCCGGAAATCGAACGCGGCCTGCGCCGCCTGCGCCGCTGACAGGCTGGCGCCCTGGCTCCGGCACCAGTTGAGCCACATGCCGCGCAGCGCGTACTCGTACTTGCGGGAGAAGCCCGGGCCGTCGCAGAGGGTGCTGGCCAGCAGGCGCCGGCGCAGGCTGCCATGGAGGCCCGCGATGCGTTGCGGATCCCCGGCGAGCTCGACGGCCTTCGCCACGTACTCGTCCCCGCTGCGGGCGACGTTCCCGGCCAGGCCGACCTGGGTGAGCACGCTGACGCCGACCCGGCCCGCGTGATTGCGGCCTTCCAGCGTGATCACCGGCACGCCCATCAGCAGCGAATCGAGGGTGGTGGTCGTGCCGTGGTAGGGAAACGTGTCGAGGGCGATGTCGACTTCCCGGTACATGGCCAGGTGTTCCGCCTGGCTGCTGATGAAGCCCACCAGCTGCACCCGGTCGCGGTGCACGCCGCGGCGCTCGAACTCGCCCAGCTGGTGCTCGCGGGTGGTGGGATCGGCGCCCGCGATGGATTTCATGAGCATGCGGGAGCCCGGCACGGCGAGGAGTATCCGGCACCACAGGTCCAGGATCTGCTGGGACGCCTTGAATTCCCGGTTGAAGGATCCAAAGGTGACGTAGCCCCGGGCGATGCAGGGCGGGTCGCCGATGCCCGGCAGGTCCTCGGGCGGGCGGAAGCAGAGGAAGCCGTCGGGGAGCCGCACCAGCTGCTCCGTGTGCCGGGCCTCCGCGCCTGGCGGATCCGAGATCCAGTCCGTGATCCGGTAGTCCACCGCGTCGATGCCCGTGGTGTCCGGGTAGCCGAGGTAAGTGACCTGGACGGGCGCGGGCTTGAAGCCCAGGACCGCGATCTGGAGATTGCCGGCGTGGCCCGCCAGGTCGATGAGGATGTCGAGCTGGTCGCCCTTGATCAGGGCCGCCAGCTGTGGCGGCGGCACGTCGTCCACGCTCCGGTAGCGGTCGAACTTCGCGCGGAGCCGCCGCGTGACGTCGTCGGGCGACTTCACGGCGCCGTAGCCGTACACCTCGAAGCGCTCCCGGTCCCGGTGGTCCAGCAGCGGCTCCAGGAAGAACGCGACGGAGTGCTTGCGGATGTCCGGCGACAGGTAGCCGATCCGGAGCCGCCGCCCGGGCTCCGGCGGGTTGGCAAAGACGCGGTTGGCGATGTTCGGCGGCGCGTGCACGCGCCCGAAATTCCGGTGCTCCGCGAAGATCTCCTCCGGCGAGATGCGGCTCAGCCAGTGCATGCTGAGCAGCAGGTTGGAGTGCGCGGCCGCGACCCCCGGGGACAGCTCGAGGACCTTCCGGTAGGACCTGAGCGCCTCTTCCAGCTGGCCGACGCTCGCCTGGCTGTTCGCCAGCGTGTTCCAGAACACGGTCGAGTCCGGGTCCATCCGCAGGCCGTCCCGCGCCACTTCATTGGCCTTGCTGAACTGGGCGTAATCCATGTACAGCAGCGCGAGGTCGCCGTAGGTGGGCAGGTGCCCGGGATTCAGCTGGCGCAGGCGGAGCAGGCTGCGCTCCGCGTCCACGCCCATGCGGGCGCGCTGGTAGAACTTCGCCGCCATCTCGATGAACGGGAAATCGTCCGGGAAGAGGGGCTCCGCCTCCCGGAACACGGCCGCGCCTTCGTCAGGCTGGCCCGTGTCGAGCAGCGCCCGGGCCAGGGACTCCCGCAGCGGGTGCAGCGCGGGGTTGGCCCGCAGCGCCCGGCGGAGAAACGGTATGGCCTCCTCGGGCTTGTCGAGCTGCAGCCAGGCCCGCCCCACATTGGCGTTGACCAGCGGATCATCCGGCCGGAGCGCCAGCGCCGCCTGCGCCGCCTGCAGGGCCTCACCCGCCCGGCGGAGGTCCAGCAGGAGGTTCGCGAGGTTGTTGTGCACTTCCCAGACGCCGGGGAAGAGGCTGTTGACCTTCCGGTACGCGGCCACCGCACGTTCCGGCAGTCCCGCCTGCTCGGCCCACTGGGCATCCTTGAGCGCGAGGTTGGCTGCCTCGAGCGCCGCGCCGTTGTCTTCCGTTCCCACGCTGAAGGTCGCCGGTTGTTTGACAGGGCATTGTAGCCAACATTTAATTGCGCCAGCCCCTGCCATGCCCTGGCCCGCCGGCCGGCAGCGCTTATGTCATCACCCCGGGCGCCCCGCGGCGGGGCTGGTCGGACCGGGGCGGAACGGAGTGGACGCTTGAACGAGCCAGGAAGGCCGGGCCGCCGGCTGCACATCGGCGGCTGGGAAGTGCGTGCAGGATGGGAGATCCTCGACGCCGTCGCGCGCGATGGGGTCGATCACGTCGGCGATGCCGCGGACCTGACCCGCTTCCCCGACGGCACGTTCGTGGAAATCTACGCCAGTCACGTGGTCGAGCATTTCGACTTCAAGGCCGAGTTGCCCGCCGTGCTCAGGGAGTGGCGCCGCGTGATGCAGCCCGGCGCCACGCTCTGCGTGAGCGTCCCCGACCTCGAACGCCTCTGCCACCTCTACCTGACGCCCAAGCTGGCACCCGAGGGGCGCCTCGCCATCATGCGCATGATGTTCGGTTCCCACGTCGATGGCTGGGACTACCACATGGTCGGGCTCGACGAGCACTACCTGGGCAGCCTGCTTGAGGAAGCGGGGTTCACGGGCATCCAGCGCGTGGCTGCGTTCAGCCACTTCCGGGATACGAGTTCCATGCTGATGCTGGGAGTGCCCATCTCGCTCAACATGACGGCGACGCGCTAGGCGGCCCTGGCGGCGAACGGGCACCGGCATGTTCAACAAGGTCTTCTGCATCGGCTTCAACAAGACGGGCACGTCGTCGATGCACCGCCTGTTCACGCAGCTCGGCCTGGCGTCCTTCCACGGGTACTACAGCCACATTCCGGTCACGGACCCCCTGTACCGGGAGTGGCAGTGCTTCAGCGACGGCGACCAGCACGATTTCGCGTTGCTCGACCGGACCTTCCCGGGCAGCAGGTTCATCGTCACGACGCGACCGCTTGCCGACTGGCTGGTCAGCCGCATCCGCCACATTGAACAGCGGCGGCGGATGGGGGCCACGGGCCCCATGCGCGAGGAGTACGAGAAGGATCCGGCGCTCGCCGTCCGCCGGTGGGTGGAAGCCCGGCTTGAATACCACCAGAGGGTGTCGGCCTATTTTGCCGGGCGGCCCGCGGCACTCCTCGTCATCGACATCTGCACCAGCCGGGATCCCGCACAGTCCTGCGCCGCCATCACCCGCTTCCTGGGCTTGGCCCCCCGGGAGGGGCTGGAGCTTCCCCACGAGAACGCCCTGCTGCCTGATGCGCCAGCCACCGGCGTGCGGACGAAGGCGGAGGTGCGTGCCGAAGTCAGCACGGCGCTGGCCGGCATGCGCCTGCCGCCCGGCCAGGACGGCGTGGCTTTCCCGTAGCGGCCGCCGCGCTCAGTCGAGGGAGCCGCGGAAGTCGCCCGGCACGAAGTGGAAGAAGCAGACGATGGCCCGCTGGCCCGGGGGCAGGGCGTCGCGCCAGTGCCAGATGTCCGTGCCGGAATAGACCAGCCCGTCGCCCACCTGCAGCAGCACGGCCTCGGGCCTCCCGTCGAGATCCAGGTAGATGGGCCAGGGCTCCGGTTCCGGCGTTCCGGGCGGGCCCTGCATGTCGAGCACGAGGGACAGGTTGTAGTTGCACTGGGGCCGGTCCTTGTGCCGTTCGAGGACGGCGCCTGCCTCGTAGCAGCCCAGGTAGCAGTAGGACGCCTGCACGGTGTCCCCGCACAGGCTGCTGACGATGGCCGCGAGGCCCCGGTGCAGGGAGGCGATCGTCGGCTCGTTGTGGAGCGCCGAGCGCCGCTCGACCTGGCCGTCGCCGGGCGGCGGAAAGTAACCGCGCTCCACGAGCTGTCGCACGTAGTGCCGCAGGCGGGCGCGGGGTGCCGGCGGCACGATCTCCCGGAGCACGGCGTAGCGCCGGTCACGCAGGGCCACGCGGCCCGCGTCGCGCTGCCGCTGCCAGGTGGCGGCCCGCGCGGCAGCCCC
>CAZTGY010000084.1:0-9724 GCA_964613445.1 uncultured Chromatiaceae bacterium
CGGACATCTCGGCGATGCCGCCGCCGTTGTCGGTGATCGGGCCGTAGGCGTCGAGGGCGACGATCATGCCGGTCATGGACAGCATGGAGGTGGCGGCGATCGCGATGCCGTACAGGCCTTCCAGCTGGAAGGACGCCCAGATGGCGGCGCAGACCGCCAGAACCGGCAGGGCGGTGGACTTCATCGAGATCGCCAGGCCGGCGATCACGTTGGTGCCGTGGCCCGTCTGCGAGGCGCCGGCGACGTAGCGCACCGGCGCGTAGTCCGTGGAGGTGTAGTACTCGGTGATCCAGATCAGCGCCGCGGTGAGCACCAGGCCGATGACCGCGCACAGGAACAGGTTGTTGGCGGCGGCGCCCATCATCGCCTGGGTGACCGGGTAGAAGGCGATCAGCGCGATGATGCCGGAGACCGCGGTGCCCCGGTACAACGCGTTCATGATCTTGCCGCCATCCTTCACGCTGACGAAGAACGTGCCGATGATGGACGCGATGATCGACACGGCGCCCAGCACGAGCGGATACACGATGTAGGCGAGGTCCAGCCCGCCGTCGGCGCCCTTGAACAGCAGGCCGCCCAGCACCATCGTGGCGACGACGGTAACGGCGTAGGTCTCGAACAGGTCGGCCGCCATGCCGGCGCAGTCACCCACGTTGTCGCCCACGTTGTCGGCGATGACGGCGGGGTTGCGCGGGTCGTCTTCCGGAATCCCGGCTTCCACCTTGCCCACCAGGTCCGCGCCCACGTCGGCGCCCTTGGTGAAGATGCCGCCGCCCAGCCGCGCGAAGATGGAGATCAGGGAGCCGCCGAAGGCCAGGCCGATGAGGGAGTGGAGGGCGTGTTCATCGCCGATAGCGCCGCGCATCAGCCCGAAGTAGCCGGCGACACCGAGGAGGCCGAGGCCGACCACGAGCATGCCCGTGATGGCGCCGCCGCGGAACGCGACCTGCAGGGCCGGGTTGAGGCCGACGCTGGCCGCCTGCGCCGTGCGCACGTTGGCCCGCACCGAGACGTTCATGCCGATGAAGCCGGCTGCGCCAGAGAGGATGGCGCCGACGACGAAGCCGCCCGCCGTGGCGGCGTCGAGGGCGAGGGCCAGGACGATGGCGAGCACGACCCCGACGATGGCTATGGTGGTGTACTGGCGATTGAGGTAGGCCTTGGCACCGGCCTGGATCGCCGCCGCAATTTCCTGCATGCGGGCATTGCCGGGCGACTGGGCGTTGATCCAGCGCACGGAGAGGGCGCCGTAAACGAGGGCCAGCAATGAAGCGGCAATGGCCAGCGTGATGGCCAGGTCGGTTGACATGGTCGAGTCCTCCAAAGACTACTCAATTGGAAGCCAGGCGGTTTGTTGTTGCCTGACTGCGATGCCTCGCCCCGCGTGGTGTGCCCGCAGGTATGGAAGCAGGGCCAAAAAATGGCGCGCAATCATAGCACTAAGATTTGGCCCGTAGGAGCGGCTTCAGCCGCGACCCCCCTCCCGCGGGAACCGCGTCCGCGAGTCTCGAGCGGGCGGGGGTCGCGGCCGAAGCCGCTCCTGCAGGCCCCTCATCGGGGAGCGAGTTTCTTCTTTACGGGCAGCAGCTTGAGCGACCCGTAGGCCGGCAGGCCACCCCGGTACGGGGGGTAGGCCTCGCCCTGGATCAGCGGGGCCAGGTACCGGCGGGCCGCGGCCGTGATCCCGAAGCCGTCCCGGGTCATGTAGGAACGGGGCATCATCTTCTCCCGGTTGGCCACATTGGCCAGGGGCGCCTTGCCGATGCTCCAGCGGTAGGGCTTGTCGGAGCGCCGGACGATGGTGGGCATGACGGAATTCTCGCCCTTCAGGGCCAGTTCCACCGCGGCCTTCCCCACGGCATAGGCCTGGTCCACGTCGACGCGGGAGGCGATGTGCCGGGCGGAGCGCTGCAGGTAGTCGGCGATGGCGTAGTGGTACTTCAGCTTCAGCTCGTCCCTCACCATGGTGGCGATCACCGTAGCCACGCCGCCCAGCTGCTTGTGGCCGAAGGCGTCCACCGTGCCGGCGTCGGCCAGGAACCGGCCGTCGGGGTAGCGCGCGCCCTCGCTGACCACGACGACGCAGTAGTCGTACTTGCGCACCGACTCTGTCACGCGCGCCAGGAAAGCGGCCTTGTCGAAGGCAATCTCGGGGAAGAGGATGACGTGCGGAGGATCGCCCGCCTTGCTGCCCGCCAGCCCGGCAGCCGCCGCGATCCACCCGGCATGGCGGCCCATCACCTCGAGGATGAAGACCTTCGTCGAGGTCCGCGACATGGAGCGGACGTCGAGCGCCGCCTCCTGGGTCGACACGGCCACGTACTTGGCGACGGAGCCGAAACCGGGGCAGGTGTCGGTGATGGGCAGGTCGTTGTCCACCGTCTTGGGCACGTGGATGGCGACCAGCGGGTAGCCCAGCGACGCGCCCAGCTGCGAGACCTTGAGGCAGGTGTCGGCCGAGTCGCCGCCACCGTTGGAGAAGAAGTAGCCGATGTCGTGGGCCCGGAACACCTCGATGAGGCGCTCGTACTCGGCGCGATTCTGCTCCAGGCCCTTGAGCTTGTAGCGCGCCGAGCCGAAGGCGCCGCCGGGCGTGTGGCGAAGTGCAGCGATGGCAGCCGCGCTCTCCCGCCCGGTGTCCACCAGATCCTCGTCCAGGGCCCCGAGTATGCCGTTGCGCCCGGCGTATACCGTGCCGATGCGGGTCCGGTGCCGGCGCGCTGTCTCGATCACGCCACAGGCCGACGCGTTGATGACGGCGGTCACGCCGCCGGACTGGGCATAAAAGGCGTTCCGTTTCGGCATCCTGGCTCCTGGTCTCGTTTGACGGCCACGGCGGGGTGGCTGTAGCTTACGCCGCCATCGCGGCTTATTGGGATATCCACTTGCGCATCGTTTTTCTCGGCGCACCGGGCTCCGGCAAGGGCACGCAGGCGCAACGGCTGATGGCCGAGCACGGCACCGTCCAGCTGTCCACGGGCGACCTGCTGCGCGAGGCCGTGGCCGCGGGAACGGCACTGGGCCTCCGCGCCAAGGCCGCCATGGACTCCGGCGAGCTGGTGTCCGACGACATTGTCCTTGGCATGATCCGCGACCGGCTGGCGCGCGACGACGCGGCCGCGGGCTTCGTGCTGGACGGCTTCCCCCGCAACCTGGCCCAGGCCCGAGCCCTTGAGGGCATGCTGGCCGGGATCGGCCGTCCGCTCGACGCAGCCGTGCTGATCGACGTGGACTTCGACATCCTGCTGAAGCGCCTCACCGGCCGGCGCACCTGCTCACTCACCGGTAAGCTCCTGAACATCCATTTTTCGCCCAAGGCCGAGCTCGACGCCTGCACGAAGGCCGGCGGCCAGCTGATCCAGCGGGTGGACGACAACGAGGAGACCATCAGCAACCGCCTGAAGGTCTATCGTTCCCAGACTGAGCCGGTGGTGGACTACTACCGGAAGGCCGGCCTGCTCCGCGAGGTCAGCGGTGAGGGCGCGGTCGACGATGTCTACGCGCGAGTGACCGCGGCACTGCGCCGGTAGGAGCGCCTTCAGGCGCGACGGCGGGGACCACCGGCGCGCCTGAAGGCGCTCCTACAGTGCGCGCACCGCCGCCAGCAGCGGCTCCCCGATCACGGTCCGGCGCCAGCCGGACAGGGGACGCAGGTCCGGCTCGCCGCGGATCGCGGCCGTGATGTCCTTGCGGGTTGCCAGGATCTCGGGCGGCAGGCCCAGGGACCTGGCCACGTCTTCCACCACTTTCCCGATGCGCTTCAGCTGCCCGGGATCGACGAGTTCCGGCCGGGCTTCCTGCACGAGGTCGGTGCCGCTTGCATACTCGCGGGCCGCCGCCTCCAGTTCGCCAAGGATCGCCTCGCCCTGTCGCTTGGCCGTGCCCGGCGCAACTTCCGCGCAACCTGCCAGTTCCGCTTCGGTGCGCGGCCTGCGCATGGCGATGTCGAGCAGGCTCTTGTCGCTCAGGATCCATTGCCGCGGACGATCCGAGCGGAAGGCATACTCCTCCCGCCACCGGGCCAGCCGGCGCGCGCAGAGCTGGGCCGGGACAGGCAGGCGCGGTATGCCTGCGAGCCGCCGCCATGCCGCGTCGGGGTCCACTATGTACAGGGCGGGATCCACGAGGCGCGCGCTGTCCTCGACGGCCCAGGCGTAGCGCCCGAGCTTCTCCAGCTGCTCGCGGAGCAGCGCGTAGACCACGGGCAGGTGCACGACGTCGCTGGCGGCATAGTGGACGAGCGCCGGCGCGAGCGGGCGCAGGGACCAGTCGGCCCGGGTGTGGGTCTTGTCGACGTCGATGTCCAGCAGTGACTTGACGAGGCCTGCATAGCCCACCTGCGCCGGCTGGCCCACCAGCGCGGCAGCGATCTGGGTATCGAAGAGGGGGTTCGGGAGGCGCTTGTGCCGAACCCAGGCGACCTCCATATCCTGCTTGGCCGCGTGCACGATCCGCAGGCCTCGTCCGGAGCACAGGAGATCCCAGACCGGGCCCGTGTCCATGTCGGCCAGCTCGTCGACGCAGAACACCTGGTCACCTGCAGCGATCTGCGTCAGGCAGAGCCGCGGCGAGAACTGCGTCGTGCGGACGAATTCCGTGTCGAGCGAAATCAGGTCTTCGGCAACGATTGCGCTGCACGCGTCAGCGAGGCGCTGTGGCTGATCGACGAGGACTTCCGTGAGGTCGAGGACTGGCATAAACGGGAAGTGTAGAGGATCATGGAGTCTCGTCACTACGGGCCCGGGCCGCGCGGCCACCGGAAGATGCTGCCGATCCTCCACGCCTTCCTCCAGATCGCACTGCGCCGCCGTGGGCCCGAGGACTTGCCGGACTCGCGGTTCCTGCTGCTCCTGGCGGGAGTGGCCTATGTGCTGTCCCAGGCCGTACTGGCGGCTCCCGTGTACGGCTCGCCACTGGCGCTGGCCCGCAGCCTGGTCCTGGACCTGCTGCTGCTCTGTGGCTGCCTGTGGGGGCTGCTCCGCGTCGCCGGCCACGCCGGCCGGTACCGGCAAACCCTCACTGCCGTATTCGGCACGGGCGCCCTGCTGTCGGTATGCATGCTGCCCTTCAACTACTGGCTCGATGCGGCTGCCGAGCCCGGCAAGCCCGCGCTGGCGCCGACGATCGGCCTGCTGGCCGTCGTCAGCTGGTCGCTGGTCGTCAACGGCCACATCTTCTCCCGTGCCCTGTCCAGGCCGTTCGCCGCGGGGCTCGCGATCTCGGTCGCCTACTTCTTCCTCAATTACCTCGTGTTCGCCCAGTTTGGGCCGCCACCGGCCTGAAGCGCCCACCCAGCAGCCATGAACCCGGAGCGGAGCCCAGCGATGCAGCACGTGCACATTCTCGGAGTCTGCGGCACCTTCATGGGTGGCGTGGCCGCCATCGCGAAGGAAGCCGGATACCGGGTGACGGGCTCCGACCGCAACATCTATCCGCCGATGAGCACGCAACTGGCGCGCCTTGGCGTGGAGTTGATCGAGGGCTACGACGCGGGCCAGCTCGATCCCGCGCCCGATGTCGTCGTGGTCGGCAACGTGATGACCCGCGGCATGCCGGTGGTCGAGGAGCTGCTGAACCGGCGGATTCCCTACGTCTCCGGCCCCGAGTGGCTTGCAGGGGCCGTCCTGCGCAACCGCCACGTCATCGGCGTGTCGGGCACCCATGGCAAGACCACGACCACCAGCCTCGTCGCCTGGATACTCGAGCATGCGGGCCGGCGGGCCGGCTTCCTGATCGGCGGCGTGCCGGCCGACTTCGAGTTTTCGGCACGCCTCGGCTCGGATCCCGTCTTCGTCATCGAGGCCGACGAGTACGACACGGCCTTCTTCGACAAGCGCGCCAAGTTCCTGCTCTACCGGCCGCAGACCCTCATCATCAACAACCTGGAGTTCGACCACGCCGACATCTATCCCGACCTCGAGGCGATCACCCGCCAGTTCCACCAGCTGATCCGGTCCGTGCCCGCGAACGGCCGGCTGGTCGTGCCGGCGGCCGATGCCAATGTCGCGGCCCTGCTGCAGAGGGGCTGCTGGACGCCACTGGACAGTTTTGCGAGCCGCGCCGGGGCGGGGGCCGACTGGGTGGCCCTCGAGGATCCGGCGGGCACGCTGCGTATCCTGCATGAAGGGCTGGAGGTCGGCCGTTGCCAGTGGCAGCTGACGGGCGCGCACAACGCGGAGAATGCGCTCGCCGCGCTGCTTGCTGCCCGGGCCGTCGGCGTCGAGCCGAAGGTTGCCATCGAGGCCATCGGCCGGTTCCGGGGCGTGCAGCGCCGCCTGCAAAGCCTCGGCAACTTCGGCGGGGTGCAGGTCTTCGACGATTTCGCGCACCATCCGACGGCCATCCGCCGCACCCTGGAGGGCGTCCGGAAGCGGGCCGGCGTGCAGCGGGTCATCGCCGTCTTCGAGCCCCGGTCGAACAGCATGAAGCTCGGCGTCTACGAGGGCGCCCTGGCGCCCGCGCTGGGCGCGGCGGACCAGGCCTGGGTCCTGCGTCCGTCAGGCCTCAAGTGGGACCTCGATGGCGAGTTCAGCGCGAACCCGCGCATCCGCGTCTGCCCGGACATCGAAGCGATCATCAACGGGATAGTGGCCGCGGCCAGGCCGGGGGACGCCGTGGTGGTGATGAGCAATGGCGACTTCGGGGGCATTCATGGCGCATTGAGCCAGGCGCTCGGGTCGCGGCGGTGACGTGGCAGACCATTCCGCTGTTCCCCCTCGGCACCGTCCTGTTCCCGGACGGTCCCCTGCCATTGCGGATCTTCGAGCCGCGTTACCTCGACATGATCAGCCGCTGCCTCCGGGAGGATTCGGAGTTCGGCGTGGTCCTGATCACGAACGGCCGGGACATCGGGCAGGTGGAGACCACCGACGTCGGCACGCTGGCCCGCGTCGTGGACTGGTACCAGGGCAGCGACGGCATCCTGGGAATTACCGCCCGGGGCACGCGCCAGTTCCGCCTGCACGGCGTCAGGCGGCAGGCGGACGGGCTCTATCTCGGCGATGCGGAATTCCTGCCGGTGATCCCGCCGCAGCCGCTCCCGGAGGAATTCCGGCCGCTGGCCACGCTGCTCGCGTCCGTGATCGACGACCTGGGACGACTGTACGATGCCATCGAGAAACGCTACGACGACGCGGCCTGGGTTGGTTGTCGCCTTGCCGAGATCCTGCCGATGCCGCCGTCCGACAAGCAACGGTGCCTGGAGCTGACCGATCCCGTCGAGCTGCTGCAGTTCCTGCGGCCGATGCTCCGTCCGTTCCGGCGTGAGAGGCGGCAATAGGAAGGCGAAGCTCCGATGAAGACCTACATGTGCCTGATCTGTGGCTACCTGTATGACGAGAGGGTGGGCGCCCCCGATTCGGGCCTGGCGCCCGGTACCCGCTGGGCGGACGTGCCCCTGTCCTGGCGCTGCCCGGATTGCGGCGCGGGCAAGGAAGACTTCGAGATGATCGAGGTCTAATCGACCTGCCGGGAACGGATGCCGTCCCGCGCGAGCATCTTCAGCACGCTGTCGGGCCCCACCAGGTGCAGGGTCCCGACGACGACCAGGTAGTTCTTCCTGTCGTTTACCAGGTCGCCGATGGCCTCGGCGAAGTGCTCGTTCCGGCGCAGGATGAGCGCCCGGTAGACTTCGGGCTGCTCCCGGACGCTGCCGAGCATGTCCGCGTCGAGTGCCTGGACGTCGCCTGACTTCCAGGCGGCGATCAGGTCGTCTGCCATGCCCCCGATCTCGCCGGCTTCCTCGAGGGTGGCCTGGAGAAACTCACGCTGGGCGTCGGCCGACAGGCCGTCCAGCGTGCCGAGCTGGCTTTCCAGGGTCTCCAGTCCGCGGATTTCCTTGCCCATGCGCCGGGCATCGGCAGCCATCCGGGATTCAACGCCGAGCGACGGGTCGAAGCCGAGCTGGGCGAGGCGCAACTGGGTAACCATGACGGCGGCATACCAGGGCTCGAAAGGCGCCATTGGCCCCAGGTCGAGGCCGAGCCCGCGAGCCTCGGCGGATGCAGCCTTCCAGGCTTGTGTGCCGAGGAGGTCCGGGAGGGTGCGGCCCCTGGCATCCCGGGCCAGGGTCGCGACGGTCTCGGCGCTTGCAACCGGGTCGAGATCGTCCATGTCGATCTCCATCAGCACGATGTCCGCCTGGTCCAGGGCGGCCCTGATGGCGGGCGCGAGCGGGTAATCGGCTGGCCGGAGAAAATGGATGGAGCCGAGCACCGTGATCCGGTTGCTCGTGCCCGTGAGCTCCCACAGCGGCAGGGCGGCGGCCGTTGCGCACTGCAGGGCCAGGGCCAGCAGCGCCAGCTGGCGAATCCCGCGGGGCAGGCTGCCGGCCATTCGCGTCACTCCACCCAGACTACCGTCGTGTCGATCCTGCCATCCGCGTGCAGATCGATCCAGCGGTAGCCCGGTGGGCGGGCGTCGAGGGCGAACGTGTCCGACCCCGGCTTGAACTGGGCGCAGGTCGAGGGCGTACTCAGGAGCCGCACGCCGCGGCGCTCCCTGTCCGAGGCCTGGTGGACGTGCCCCCAGACGATCCCGCGGATCCGGGTATGCCGGTCGCAGATGGCCAGGAACTCGTCCGCGTTGCGCAGGGAGACGCTGTCCAGCCACAGGCTGCCCATGGGCACCGGCTGGTGGTGCAGGGCAATCAGGCAATGGGGCGACGTGCCGCGGGCCAGGGTCCGCTCCAGCAGGTCGAGGTCTTCGGGCGCCAGCACGCCGCCATCGTCGTTCCTGGCGCAGGTGTTCAGCATGATCAATGACCAGGCACCGTGGTCGGCAATGCCGCAGAACTGGAAGGGAGCCGCCGAGAGCACCTCGCGCATCAGCGCCGGGTCATCGTGATTGCCCGGGAGGCAGTACACCGGCATGCCGAGGTTGCCCAGCAGCTCGCGGAAGCGCTCGTAGCCCGCGCGCGTCTCGTCCTGGACTATGTCGCCCGTGGCGAGGACCAGGTCCGGTCGGGGGGCGGTGGCCAGCGCGTGGGTGAGGGTCGCCACCAGGGTTTCGTCCGTATTGACGCCCCGCATCCGGGCGTCGCGCTGCGCGTACAGGTGCGGGTCGGTGATGTGCAGTATGCGCAGGGCAGGGGCCACCCACGGACTATAACGGCGGCCACCGCCGGCCGCCGAACGGGTTTCGCAGACGCCACGGGGTCCGGTGGCGGGCGAGCCGAATATGCGACGACTGTCGCGTTATGCGCCGGGCTTCCTGGCAATGACGCCGGCGTGCTCCCGGCCCGTGGCCGACCTGCCGCCGCCCCGCAGAAACCCTGCTGCCAGCACCTCGAAGCCTGCCGCCACGGCGACCCGGCTCAGGATGTCGGGATCCAGCGGATGGATGAAGGTCGGGTGTCGCGCAGGGTCGGTGCCGGGTGGCAACAGGGCGGCGTAGTTGCTGACGAAGCCCGGCCAGGGGCAACCCTCGCGCTTGCGCCGCTCGTACTCCGGCGCGCTCTTCCACCAGGGCCCCACGTAGGGGCTGTCGGTGATCAGGAAGGCCCGGCCCCCGGGTGCCAGCCAGTCGAACATCTTGCGCGCGGTGATCCCGATGTCCCGTGCCAGCAGGAAGTGGAGGGCCCGTGCGCAGAGGATCGCGTCGAAGCTGCCCGCCGGGAAGTCCACGTCCGGCAGCCTGCCGGGCTGACTGCGGAACCGCGGGCGGTCGGCCGGTGGCACGCGCTCCGCAAGGATCTCCAGGTGCCGGGGCTCCAGGTCGCTGGCCA
>CAZTGY010000085.1:0-9702 GCA_964613445.1 uncultured Chromatiaceae bacterium
TGCGCGGAAACCGGAAAGGTGGGTGCCGCCGTCCTTCTGCGGGATGTTGTTCGTGTAGCAGAACATGTTCTCCTGGTAGCCGTCGTTCCACTGGAGCGCGCACTCGACGACGATCGTGTCGACGGTGCGGGAGAAGTGAATGACGGAACTGTGGATCGGCATCTTGTTGCGGTTGAGGTGCTCGACGAAGGCGCGGATGCCGCCCTCGAATTCGAACACGTCCTCCTTGCCGTCCCGTTCGTCCATCAGGTGGATACGGACGCCCTGGTTCAGGAAAGACAGTTCCCGGAGCCGCTTGGCCAGGATGTCGTAGTGGAACTGGATGTTGGTGAAGATCTCGGCGCTGGGCTTGAAGCGGATGACCGTGCCCCGCTTCTTCGTCTCTCCCGTCTCGGCCAGGGGCGCGTCGGGTTCGCCCAGGTGGTAACGCTGCTCGTGGGCCTTGCCCTCCCGGTGGATTGTCAGGTCCAGGACCTCGGACAGGGCATTCACCACGGACACGCCGACGCCGTGGAGGCCGCCGGAAACCTTGTAGGAGCTGCTGTCGAACTTTCCGCCGGCGTGCAGCACGGTCATGATCACCTCGGCGGCGGATTTACCCTCCTCCGGGTGCATATCTACCGGGATACCGCGCCCATCGTCGGTGACCGTGACGGATTCGTCCGCGTGGATCGTAACCGTGACGTTGGTGCAGAAGCCGGCGAGCGCCTCGTCGATGGAGTTATCGACGACCTCGAAGACCATGTGGTGCAGTCCGGTGCCATCGTCCGTGTCGCCGATGTACATGCCGGGGCGTTTGCGAACCGCGTCGAGGCCCTTTAAGACCTTGATATTACTGGAATCGTAGCGTTCTGTATCGACCATGCGAGACCCCGGATGACTGACCGGAAATTATAGCAAAGCTTGCACCTGGGCATGTTCCACGTGAAACGCCCGGGCCCCCGGCGGCAGCGTCACCGCAGACGGGTCCAGCGAGGTGACAAAGGACTGGGCCGGCGCCGCGGCGACCTCCGCCAGGAGGCGCGCCAGGTGGTCCCGGTCCAGGTCGGCGCCGGGTTCGTCCACCAACAAGACGATGGTCTGCGCCCGGGCCTCCGCCACCAGTTCAGCCTGGGCCAGGGTGAGTGCTGCCGCCACTAGCTTCTCCTGGCCCCGGGAGACCGTGTCTCTCGCCCGCCGGGTACGGACACTGATCCGGATGTCGGACCGGTGGGGCCCGACGTTGCTGGTGGCCATCTGCAGATCCCGATTCCGGGAGTCCATCAGGGCAGCAGCCAGGTCGGTGCCCTCAGCCCAGCCGGACAGGTAGCCAAGCTCAACATCGGCCCCCAGAAGCCGCTCACCCACCATAGCAACCCGGGGCCCGAGCAGTTCCAGGAAGCGCCGGCGGCAGGCGTCCACCAGGGTTCCATCCACGGCCAGGGTTTCGTCCCAGACCCAGGCGGCGGCGCTGCGGGTCTTGAGGGCGGCGTTTCGCTGCTGCAGGGCCCGGCGATACCGTTGCCAGGCAGGAAGGAAGCTGGGTTCCACGTGGAACACTCCCCAATCCAGGAACTGGCGGCGGCCGGCCGGCGCGCCGCTCACGAGCTCGTGGGAGGCGGGGTCCAGGATCTGGATGGGCAGCGCCCGGGCCAGATCGGCCCGGGTCCCCGGGCCCCCGTCGACCCGGATGGCCAGTCCCTCGGCCCGGGAGATCTCGAGCCCCACCCGGCCAGCCACGCCCACGCCCAGGCGGGCAAAGAGGGTGGCCCGATCGGCGTCGAAGCGGATGGTCGTCTCGGCCCGGGCGGCGCGGAAGGAGGTCCCACGGCCCAGGAAGTAGAGCGCTTCCAGCAGGCTGGTCTTGCCGGAGGCGTTGGCCCCAGCCACCAGATTGAAGCCGGCGCCCGGCTGGAAGTTGGCCGACTCGAAGCAGCGGAACGACCCGAGCCGGACCTCGGCGATGACCGGGGCCGGAGCAGGAGGCGTCACATCAGAGCCGCATGGGCATCACGACATACCGGGCCTGAACCGGCCCCGCCCCGCTGATGAGGCAGCTGCTGTTGGCGTCCACGAAGCCCATCTCGACCTGTTCGCTGTCCACGGCCGCGAGGGCGTCCAGCAGGTAATTGACGTTGAAGCCAATCTCCAGGGCCTGGCCCGTGTACTCGACCTCGAGCTCGTCCCGCGCCTCTTCCTGGTCCGGATTGTTAGCCTGGATCCGCAGGGTCGCATCCGCCAACTCCAGGCGCACGCCCCGGTACTTCTCGTTCGACAGGATGGCCGCCCGCTGCAGGGCCTGGCGCAGCACGTCCCGACCCGCCTTCAGCACGTTGCCCTGAGGCTTGGGGATCACCCGCTCGTAATCCGGGAAACGTCCGTCAATGAGCTTCGAAGTGAAGCGAATATCGCCGATTGTGGCGCGAACATGATTACTCCCAATGGCCAGGGTCACGACCCCGTCGCCGGTCAGGAGGCGTTGCAGCTCCTGGACGCCCTTGCGGGGAATGATGACCTGGTGCCCGTCGCCCTTCGCCGCCTTGCCGTTGCCTTTGGCGGCCTCCGTGGCCAGTTCGCAGAGCGCCAGCCGGTGGCCGTCCGTGGCGACGGCCCGGACCAGCTTCTTGCCCGTCTCCAGCAGCAGGCCGTTCAGGTAGTAACGGACGTCCTGCTGGGCCATCGCAAAATGGGTCTTCTCGAGCAGGGTGCGAAGATCGACCTGGCTCAGCTGCAGACTCTGGACCGGCTCCACGTCGTCCACGACGGGGAACTCGGCGGCCGGCAGCGTGCCGAGCACGAATCGCGAACGGCCAGACTTGATGATCAACCGGTCGCCATCCAGCTGCACCTGCACGTTGGCGTCATCGGGCAGCGCGCGACAGATGTCGAGCATCTTGCGCCCGGGCACGGTCACTTCGCCGACGCTGTCGGTCTTGTCGAGCGGCACCCGGGCGACGAGCTCGACCTCTAGGTCGGTTGCCGTCACCGAGAGCTCCTGGCCTCGAACGACTAGCAGTATGTTGGCGAGAATCGGCATGGTCTGCCGGCGTTCCACGACACCAATGACGGCCTGGACCGGCTTCAGCAGCGTTGAGCGTGACGTCGTGAACTTCATCCCCGGATTATCCTTGCAGCTGGCTTTCTGTAATTACTGTTCTTTGGTCAAAGACCACTTAGTAGTAGTTATTAGGGACGCCACCGCCTGTTGATGACGGGCATCCGGAGCGGGAAAAACAGGTGTTTTGATCGACTTTACGTTGTGCGCTAACCCACGGAGGGACAATGTAGCACCTGTGCGGAACCTGTGGGCTTTTCGTCGCACCGTTCTTGTCCACAACATACTCACGCCCCATACCCGGGATACGCACGCATCGTCTGCGCGCCGGCGCGTGCGGCGCTCACGCGGTCAGGATCCGGATCAGGTTCTGATAGTCCTCACGCACACGGGATTCGGTTTCCCGCAGCAGCTTCACGCGGCGGCAGGCGTGGAGGACGGTCGTGTGGTCTCGCCCGCCGAACTGGTCGCCGATCTCGGGCAGGCTGTGATTGGTCAGCTCCTTGGCCAGGCTCATCGCGATCTGGCGCGGGCGCGTGATCGACCGGTTTCGGCGCTTGGAGAGCAGGTCGGCCACGCGCACCTTGCTGTACTCCGCGACGATCTTCTGGATGTTCTCGATCGTCACCAGACGATCCTGCAGGGCAAGGAGGTCGCGCAACGCATCCTTGGCGAAGTCCAGGGTGATGGGCCGACCGGTAAAAGTGGAATTAGCCACGACCCGGTGCAGGGCACCCTCCAGTTCCCGGACGTTGGAGCGGATTCGCTGGGCAATGAAGAAGGCGACTTCCTCCGGCAGCTCCTTGTGGGCCGCCGCCGCCTTGCTCATCAGGATCGCGACGCTGGTCTCGAGCTCGGGCGGGTCGATGGAGACCGTCAGGCCCCAGCCGAACCGGGACTTCAGCCGCTCCTCTAACCCATTGACTTCCTTAGGATATCTGTCGCAGGTCAGGATGACCTGGCGCTGGTCCTCAAGCAGGGCATTAAAGGTGTGGAAGAACTCCTCCTGGGAGCGCTCCTTATTGGCAAAAAACTGGATGTCGTCGATCAGCAGGGCGTCCAGGGACCGGTAGGCCGCCTTGAACTCGTTGATCGTGTTGTGTTGCAGCGCCCGGACCATGTCGCCCACGAACTGCTCCGAATGCACGTAGGCGACCCGGGCTTCCGGGCGGTTGGCCAGGATGACATGCCCGACGCCCTGCATCAGGTGGGTCTTGCCCAGGCCCACGCCGCCGTAGATGAACAACGGGTTGTAGCCCCGGCCGGGGTTGCTCGCCACCTGCAAGGCGGCGGCGCGGGCCATCTGGTTGCTCTTGCCCTCGACAAACTTGTCGAAGGTGTACTCGGGGTTCAGCTTGCCCCCGATGCTGGCCAGTGCCACTTTGGCCTTGCCGGCTCCCGCAGCGCCCAGGGGGACCTGCTGGCGCTGCAGGTTGTTGAGGCTGCCGACCTCGACCTGCACCGTCATTCCCGGGCTGTCCCGGAGGAAGTCGGTGATCCGGCCCAGGCAATTGCTGTTCACCCAGTCCACGACGAAGCGGTTGGGCGCCAGCAGGCGGATCAGCTGGGCCTCTTCCACCGCCTGCAACGGCCGGATCCAGGTGTTGAACTGCTGTTCGGGCAAGTCGGACCGCAATTGCTGCACGCAGCGGCCCCAGAGAGAAGACTGCACGGATTCACCCCGTGAATCTGAATTATGGTTGTGGAAAGGGGAGGCGGGCAGTCTAACGGGCAGGAATCGACTTATCCACAGGCGCGCCAGCATCGGCCCGGCTATTGACAGGCGCCGGGCGGCTCCTTAACCTTCCGGCCTCCCGCGTAACCCATCCTTTTGTTTTCCGGCGAATTTCTCCATGAAAAGAACTTACCAGCCCAGCAAGCTCAAGCGTGCCCGGAGTCACGGTTTCCGCGCCCGCATGGCAACTCGCGGTGGCCGCCTGGTGCTGAAGCGTCGCCGGGCCAAGGGTCGCGCGCGACTCACCGTCTGACGGTTCCGCGCGCCCACCCATTCAAACGCCGGAATACCGCGATCGCTCCGTCGCCGAGTCTCTCCACCGACCACCCCCGGCAGACTTTCCCGCGGCAGCGACGCCTGTTGCACCCGACGGACTTTGATAATGTGTTCGAGAAGGGCCAGCGTTCCGCGGATCGCCATTTCACGATCCTGTTTCAGCCGAACACCTTGAATCACCCGCGCCTCGGCTTCGCGATCTCAAAGCAGAAGGTCAGGCTGGCCGTGGGGCGCAACCGGCTCCGACGGCTGGTTCGCGAGAGCTTCCGGCGCCGTGCCGCCAGCCTGCCTCCGGTGGACCTGGTGGTTCTCGCGCGGGATGCGGCCACGTCGGCGGCGAATGGCGAGATCGCCACGAGCCTCGACAGGCACTGGGCCCGCATCGAGACGGGTGCGACGAAACCAACAGGGAAGAGCGCCACGTGACCATGGACAACCTGCGGATTTTTCTCTGGGTCGGCCTGCTCATGCTGGTCTGGCTCACGGTGCAGACCTGGCAGACGACTTTCGCGCCGAAGCCATCGGCCACCACGACCACCAGCACCACGCCCGCCGCTCCCGGCGTTGCAGCCACCGCCCCTGCAGGCACGGCCCCCGCACTGCCGTCACTGGCCGACAGCACGGCTCCCGCGACACCCGGCCTTGCCCCGGCCCCGGCGCCCGCCCTGATCCGCGTACGCACCGACGTGCTCGACCTGGTGATCGACACCCGGGGCGGGAACATCGTCGACGCGAAGCTCCCGACCTATCCCGTCCACAAGGACAAGCCGGACGTGCCGGTGGAACTGCTGTCGACCGATGCGGCCCGCTTCTTCACGTTCCAGGGCGGGTTGCGGGCCGCGGACGGGCAGCCGGAAGCCAATCATCTGGTGACCTTCACGACCACCGGCACGGAATTCAGGCTGGAACCCGGCGCAACCGAGCTCAAGGTGCCGCTCCGTTGGGAAAGCCCGACCGGGGTGGTGGTGACCAAGACCTACACCTTCCGCCCCGGCCGCTTCGAGATCGACCTGGACTACACCGTCCAGAACAACAGTGCCGGCCCCTACCAGACGGCCGAGTACCTCCAGCTGCACCGGTTGTTCACGCCGCACAAGCAGAGCATGTTCGACGTGGAGACTTACTCCTTCAACGGGCCGGTCGCCTACGACGGCAAGAAGTACCAGAAGCTCGACGTGGAGGACCTGGCTGAGACGCCCTTCAGCCAGTCGGTGCCAAACGGCTGGTTCGCGGCCATCCAGCACCACTTCCTGGCAGCCGCCGTGCCGCCCGCCAGCGAGGCCTGGAACTACGCCGGCAACTTTGCCGACGGCAAGTTCCTGGTGAGCGCCATCGGCCCGGTAAAGCTGATCCCGCCGGCAGGCTCAGCCACCTTCAGCTCGCAGCTGTTCGTCGGACCCAAGCTGCAGAGCGAGCTGAAGGCCGTCGCGCCCGGACTGGAGCTCACCGCGGACTACGGGCGGCTGACCCTGCTGGCCCAGCCCATGTTCTGGCTGCTGAACACCATGTACGGCTTCGTCGGCAACTGGGGCGTCGCGATCATCCTCGTGACGCTGCTCATCAAGCTCGTCTTCTACAAGCTCTCCGAGACCAGCGGCCGGTCCATGGCGGGCATGCGCAAGCTGCAGCCCCGGATGAAGGCGCTGCAGGAACGCTACAAGGACGACCGGCAGGCCATGAGCACGGCGCTGATGGAGCTCTACAAGAAGGAGAAGATCAACCCGGCGGCGGGCTGCCTGCCGATGCTGGTGCAGATCCCGTTCTTCATCTCCTTCTACTGGGTGCTCCTCGAGAGCGTCGAGATGCGCCAGGCGCCCTTCGCGCTGTGGATCACCGACCTGTCGTCCAAGGACCCCTTCTTCATCCTGCCGCTGCTGATGGGTGCGGCGATGTTCTTCCAGCAGAAGCTGAACCCTCCGCCCCCGGATCCGGTGCAGGCCAAGATGATGCAGATCATGCCGATCGTCTTCACGGGCTTCTTCGCCTTCTTCCCGGCGGGCCTGGTGCTCTACTGGCTGACGAACTCCGTGCTGTCCATCGCGCAGCAGTGGCGCATCAACAAGGTGCTGGGCGCCGACTGAGCCGTCGGCCGGGCGGGGTGCGATGAGCAATACCCCCGGCAGCACGATCGTGGCCCGCGCCACGCCGGCAGGGCGGGGCGGCGTGGGCATCGTGCGGGTGTCGGGCCCGCTGGCGCGCCCGGTCGCGGTCGCGGTGCTCGGCAGCTGCCCGGACCCGCGGGTCGCCACGCTCCACGGGTTCCGGGACGCGGGCGGCCAGGCGATCGACACCGGCCTGGCGCTGTTCTTTCCCGCTCCGCATTCCTTCACCGGCGAGGACGTGCTCGAGCTGCAGGCCCATGGCGGGCCGGTGCTCCTGGACATGCTGGTCGAGCGTATCGTCGGGCTCGGCGCGCGACTGGCAGCACCGGGCGAGTTCTCCGAGCGGGCCTTCCTGAACGACAAGCTGGACCTGCTCCAGGCGGAAGCGGTGGCGGACCTGATCGAGGCCGGGTCCCGGGCCGCGGCCCGGGCGGCCCACCGGTCCCTGTCCGGCGAATTCTCTGCCGCGATCCTCGGGCTGAACGAGCAGGTGACTGCGCTCCGCATGTACGTCGAGGCGGCCATCGACTTCCCGGAGGAGGAGATCGACTTCCTCGCTACCGGCGAGCTCCGCCGCCGGCTGGACACGGTCGCCGCGGAGTTCGACCGCATCGAGGCGACCGCCCGCCAGGGCCGCCTGCTCCGGGACGGCATCCACGTGGTGCTGGCCGGCCGGCCGAACAGCGGCAAGTCGAGCCTGCTGAACCGGTTGGCGGGCTACGAGGCGGCGATCGTCACCGACGTGCCGGGTACGACCCGCGACCTGGTCCGCGAGCACCTCGACATCGATGGGCTCCCGGTGCATTTGGTGGACACCGCCGGCCTGCGGGAGACCGCCGACATTGTGGAGAGGGAGGGCGTCCTGCGCACCCGCGGGCAGCTGGCGGTAGCCGACCTGACGGTTCTGGTAATCGATGCGACTGATCCCGCGCCGCCGGCACCGCTGCTGGCGGAAGTGCCGGCGGGCATGCCGGTCGTGGTGGTCCGGAACAAGATCGACCTGACTGGGGAGCGACCCGGCGTGGATGCGGGCGCGGAGCCCGTGATTGTCCGGCTGTCAGCGCAAACCGGCGCTGGCCTCGACGACCTGCGCCAGCTCATCAAGGCGCGGGTGGGCTATGGCGATCCCGGCGAGGGGACGGTGATCGCCCGGCAGCGGCACCTGGACAGCATCCGCCGGGCGCGGGCGCATTTCGATGCGGGCCGGGAGCAGCTGGAAGTGAGCCGGGCGGGGGAGTTGCTGGCGGAGGAGCTGCGGGGGTCGCAGATCGCGCTGGCGGAGATTACCGGGGAATTTACGAGCGATGATCTGCTCGGAAAGATCTTCGGCAGCTTTTGCATCGGCAAATAACCCAACCGGTGCCCGTCACTCCGACCTCAGCGATGCCATATCAATTGCAAACCGGTACTTCACGTCGCTCCTGAGCACCCTCTCATACGCCTCGTTGACCTTCTGGATCGGGATCACCTCCACGTCGGCGGTGATGTTGTGCTTCCCGCAGAAGTCGAGCATCTCCTGGGTCTCCGTGATGCCGCCGATATTGGAGCCGGAGAGGCTGCGGCGCCCCGAGAGGAGGGCAAAGGCGGCGACGCTGAGGGGCTTCGCCGGCGCGCCGACCAGCGTCAGGTTGCCGTCGCGGCCGAGCAGGTTGAGATAGGCGTTGACGTCGTGGTCGGCGGACACCGCGTCCAGGATGAAGTCGAAGCTGCCGGCGTGCTTCTTCATCTCGGCGGCATTGCTGGAAACGACGACTTCGTCGGCGCCGAGGCGCAGCGCGTCCTCCCGCTTCGCGGGCGAGGTGGTGAAGACGACGACGTGGGCGCCGAAGGCACGGCCGAACTTGACCGCCATGTGGCCCAGTCCGCCGAGACCCACCACACCGACCTTCTTCCCCTTGGTTACGCCCCAGTGGCGCATCGGCGAGTAGGTCGTGATCCCGGCGCAGAGCAGGGGCGCCGCGCCGGCAAGGTTGAGGTTGGCGGGGACCCGCAGGACGAAGTGCTCGTCCACGACGATGCTGTCCGAGTAGCCGCCGTAGGTGACGCCACCCAGGTGCCTGTCCGGGCCATTGAAGGTGAGCACCTGGTTCGCGCAGGCCTGCTCGTTGCCCGCCTTGCAGTGGGGGCAGGTGCGGTCCGAGTCCACCAGGCACCCGACGGCGGCGAGGTCACCCGGCTTGTAGCGGGTGACTGCAGACCCGACCTTCGTGACACGCCCGACGATCTCGTGGCCCGGCACGATCGGGTAGACCGTGGGCATGACATGGCTCCACTCGTTCCGCACCAGGTGCAGGTCGGAGTGGCAGATGCCGCAATAGAGGATCTCGATCTGGACGTCGCGCTCGCCGGGATCCCGGCGGTTGATCCGGCTGGAGGCCAGCGGCGAGGCGGCGCTGGCGGCGGAGTAGGCTTTCGCGTTGTACATGACTCGACGCGCCCCTGTATTTCGGCCGCCGCGGGCTCAGTCCACCTTGTTCTGGGTCAGGAAAATGGCCTTGTCCAGCGACGTGAAGAAGTCCTGGTAGGTACGGGCATCACTAATGTTCTCCTCGCCG